>JBKOWC010000347.1:0-10518 GCA_046724215.1 Pseudomonadota bacterium
CGGCCTGCGTTGGGCGTTCATGGGCACGAATCTGATCTATCATCTGGCCGGCGGCGAGGGCGGCATGAAACACATGCTCGAGCAGTTCGGCCCGGCGCTCGACCTGCCCTGGACCAACCACAAGGCCCCGAAGCTGACGCAAGGACTTATCGACCGCATGGTCGAAGGCACCGGCGAGCAGGCCAAGGGCTGGTCGATCAAGGAGCTGGAGCGTTTCCGCGATGACTGCATCATTCGCGTGCTCGGCGCGGTGGAGGATGCGCGCAAGGCGGCCGGAGGCAAGGCGCCCGTCTGAGCGCCACTGCGCATGAACGACACCGTCGCCCGAACCGACGAGACGTTGCGGGCACGCCGCCTTGCCAATCTGCGCCGGCTGCTGAAGCCGCGCCACGTCGCCTTCGTCGGCGGCAAGGGGCTCGCCGGCCCGATCAAGGGCTGCCTTGCCGGGGGGTTTACCGGGCCGATCTGGCCCGTGCATCCGAGCTACCCGGAGATCGGCGGCATCGCCTGCCATCCGTCGATCGATGCGCTTCCCGAAGCACCCGATGCGGCCTATATCGCAGCACCCCGCGAGGCCACGGTGGAGATCGTGCGGGCCTTGGCCCGCCGCGGCGCCGGCGGCTGCGTGTGCTATGCCGCCGGCTTTGCCGAGGTCGGGCCGGAGGGTGCCGCCCTGCAGCGCGCGCTGGTGGAAGCGACCGGCGATCTCGCGCTCGTGGGCCCGATTTCCTACGGCGTGGTGAACTATATCGACGGCGTCACCATGTTCGCCTCCGGACCCGGCGGCGCCCGGACCGACCGCGGCGCGGCCTTCGTCAGCCAGAGCGGCAACATCGCGCTGACGCTCACGATGAACCAGCGCTCCGTGCCCTTCGCCTACGTGATCAGCGCCGGCGCGCAAGCCGTCCTGTCGCTGGCCGATTATGTCGACGCCCTCGCCGACGATCCGCGGGTGACCGTGATCAGCCTCTACATCGAGGGCCTCAACGACATACCCGCCTTCGCCCGCGCGGCACTCAAGGCGATCGACAAGGGAAAACCGGTCATCGCCCTCAAGGTCGGTCGCTCGGAGCTCGGCGCCAGGCTCGCCATGAGCCACACCAGCTCGCTCGCCGGCAGTGACAAGCTCTACGACACGCTGTTCGAGCGGCTCGGCATCATTCGCGTGGCCACGCTGCCGGCGCTGCTGGAGACCATCAAGATGGTCTCGGTCCCGAGGCAGCTCACGGGAGATCGGCTGGCCATCTTCACCTGCTCGGGTGGCGACAGCCTGATGGCCGCCGATCGCGCCGCCGAGATCGGCCTGACGCTGCCGCAGTTTGTGCCGGCACAGTACGCTTCCCTGCGCGAGCAGCTGCCGGCCTTTGCCACCGTGTCGAATCCGCTCGACTACAACCTGTCGCTCTGGGGCGACCAGCCCGGCCTCACGCGCTGCTTCGGCACCACGCTCTCGGAGGGCTTCGACGCCGGCATGCTTCTCCTCGACTACCCACCCAACGATCCGCAGGGCTTTGTCGACTGCGACAAGTCGGTAAATGCCCTGCTGGCCGCGGCGCAGACCCACGGCGTGCAGCCGATCGTGTGCACGACGATCCAGGAGACGCTGCCGGAAGCCACCCGCCGTCGCCTCACTGCGGCCGGCTGCCCGGCGATGCAGGGGCTTGAGGACGCCCTCGATGCCTTCACGGCGGCGACGCGGCAGAAAAGACGCATCGCGGAGATCCGCGCCGGCGCCGCGCGCGTCGGGCTGCCGGACGTGCGGCCGCTGGATGGGGAACCGCAATTGCTCGCAGAATGGGACGCCAAGCTCGCGCTGGAGAAATATGGTGTCAGAACTCCCGACGCCCGACTCGTCGATGTAGGGGCGGGTCTAAGACCCGCCCCTACAGTCGCGGCGGAGGTGGCTGGCGAGATTGGATTCCCTGTGGTGGCGAAAGTGGCGGCCCCGGTCCTCGCGCATAAGACGGAAGCGGGGGCCGTCTCGCTCAACCTGCGCAGCGCCGACGCGGTCGCGGCGGCGATCGAAACCATGAGCGCAGCGCTTCCCCGCTACAAGCCGGGCCTGAAGGCGGAGCGCTTTCTCGTCGAAAAGCAGGTGACGAATGCTGTTGCCGAGCTGATCGTCGGCGTCAAGCGCGACGCCGGCTTCGGCCTCGTGCTCGTCGTCGGTGCCGGCGGCGTCCTCGTCGAGATGGTGCAGGACGCGGCAAGCCTGCTGCTGCCGACCGATCGCGCCGAGATCGAGCGGGCGATCCGCGGCCTCAAGGTCGCCAAGCTGCTGGCGGGGTATCGCGGCCGGCCGGCCGGCGACATCGATGGCGCCATCGATGCCGTCATGGCCATCGCCGAGTTTGCCGAGGCGCATCGCCATCGCCTGGCCGAGCTCGACGTCAACCCGCTCCTGGTCCTGCCCGAGGGACAGGGCGCCGTGGCCGTCGACGCGCTGATCGTCATAACCCCCGAATAGGCCGCCGGCGCATATTCCCGCCGGACGTGGAAACGGCGTAGAATGCCGCATCCGAACCCGCGGCCGGCGCGAATTGCCGGCGGAAGGACCTGGCCCATGGACCGCGATCAAATTCGAGCCGCCCTGTCCGTCCTGCTCAATGAGATGGAAGGCGAGATCGAGGACAGCCACGAGGTGTATCTGCGCCTGACGATGCTGCTGAACCAGATGCGCGCCCTTGGCATGCCTGTTCCCGAGGACTTGGCGGAGATGGAGGCGGACATGTCGAAGGAGTTTGCCGCCGAGGCCGTACCGGAATCGGAAATGCCGCCGGAGGCCTGAAATCAGGCCGGCGTGACGATGACGCGGCGGATCGATCGCTCAAGGATCTCCGCGGTGATCTGCGGCGTCTTGGTCAGGCCCTTGCGCTGGCGGTAGCGCGCGGTCGTCTGCGCCAGCACGGTGATGTCCTCGATGTCGGCCGGGTTGCGGGCGGCATGCGTGATGCGGTCGACCACCGCCTGGTCGTCGAGCCCATCGAGCGCGAAGCCGGCGGTCTTGGTCACCGTAAGATAGAAGCGCGCGACATCGACGAGCAGACGCCGCGCATCGTCGCTCAGCGGGTGTTCGCGCGCGTGGGCGACAGGCGTGCCTGGCAGGGTCAGGACGATGCCGAACATGTTGTCGAGCAGACCGCCCGGCTCGAAATCGACCGCCGTGCCGACGACCTGCACGTTGCTCATGTTGGTCGACGTATCGATCAGCGCCTCGAGTTCGGCCAGTACCTCCTCGTCCTCGTTTTCCGCCGCGTTGTCGAGGCGCGGCAGTAGGAGCATCACCTTCTGCCGGCGATAGTGCTGTATCAGGCTCTTGGCCTTGGCCAGCGCATCGGCGTTGCGGGCGTTGTAGACGACGATGAGCCGGTCCATGCCGGCGTCCTTGGCGATCTTGTGGGCGAGGGACTTCTTGCCGCTGAGATTGGGACCGACGATCAGGATCTCGTTGCCGACCTGCAGCGACGCGTAGGCTTCCGGGTTCTTCGCCCGGTCGATGAGGTCGGCGATATCCTGCAGCAGCGCATCGAGCCCGGCCAGACGGACGTCGAGATCCTCGACTGCGAGGTCATCGATGCTAAGCGCGATCCGCTCCCTGCGTTTCCGGCGGTCGATGAGGAACTCGATCAGCGTCGGCAGCGTCGCCACGGCGCCGACGACCGTGGCGATCAGGAGGATCTGGTCGGAGATCAGCGAAGTCGTGTCGCCGTCATCCATCGCGGCGGCTCAGGCCGCGTCGGCAGTCACCAGCCCGCGCTTGAGGAGGTCGCGGAAGGCTGAGATCGAGCGCTCGACCCCCTGATCGAGCGGCGTCGCGGGCCAGCTTCCGATCAGGTTGCGCAAGGGGCGGTCGTCGAAGTCGGCCGGGAAGGGGAGGCGGTCGCCGGCGACATCGATCTTCGCCGTCGGCACGACGCGACGGATCTGCGCCACCACCGATTCGACCGTCGCCTTGGCGCCCTGCAGATCGAAGACATCGCTGCGCTTGGCGTCTAGTTCGATCTCGGCGCAGCGGATGAAGATCTCCGCGACCTCGCCCGCGAACTGGAAATTGAGCGTGCCGCTGAACGGAATGGTGAAGGACTTCTCCGCGGCGGCGGCCAGCATCGCTTTCGTCGGCGCCGACGTGAGTCCCTGGTCGCGGGCCGGCCCGTAGACCGTATGCGGGCGCAGGCCGATGCTGGCGATGCCCCAGTCCTGCGCATAGATGCGGGCGATGCCCTCGTCGGCCTTCTTGTAGACACCGTAGAGGTTCGCCTGCATGCCGCCCTCGACCGGCAGGGCGGCGATGGAGCTAGCATAGACGAGCCGCTTCACCCCATGCTTGCGGGCGGCCTCGAACACGTTGACGTGCCCCACCACATTGACGCGGGCCCCGGTCACCGGATCGGCCTTGCAGAAGGGGACCTGCAGGGCCGCCAGATGGATGATCGCAGTGGCGCCGCTTTCGGCGACGGCGCGGTCGACGGCGGCCGTGTCCGTCAGGTCGCCCTTGATCCAGGGAACGGCGCGCGCGGTTTCGTCGTCGACCAGCAGGCGCAGCCGCCGCCGGTCCTCCGATAGATCGAACACCACGGGCCGTGCGCCCCGCTGCGTAAGTCCGGCGACGACCCAGGCGCCGATGCATCCGGCGGCGCCGGTGACGAGGATGGTTCCTTGACTAGCCATGGTTGCTGCTCCGATACGACGGCAGAGGCATAGCCCGGCGCCGCCTGTTTTGGAAAGGGGCCGATCTCACTTGCCGCATGCGATCTGCTCGAAGTTGACGTTGAAGTACTGGGTGTGCGGGGTGTAGCCGCTGCAGCCCTTGCGCAGCGCCAGCACCTGATGCACGAACAGGGGAACGATGACGCCGCCTTCCTCGGCCAGGAGCCGGCCGGCGGCCTGATAGGCCTTCGCCCGTTCCGCCGGGTTGGCGGTGGCTTCGGCCGTGGCGAGCAGGTCGTCGTAGTCCTGGCGCTTCCAGTGCGTCTCGTTCACGTCGGAGGTCGAACGGTAGGGGTAGGACAGCGCCTCGCTTGCCGGCCGCATCGACCAGGACGAGGTCACGAGCGGCCGCTTCAGCCAGACGTCGTCCCAGTAGCTCTCGGTCGGCGTCACGTTGACGGTGATCTGGATGCCGGCGGCCTTCGCCATCTGCGCGTAGAGCTTGGCCATGCGCACCATGCCGGGCACGCCGTCGGCCGTGAACATGTCGATCTTCAGCCCCTCCGGATGCCCGGCCTGTGCCAGCAGCAGCTTCGCCTTGGCGACATCCGCCTTGGGCACCTCCTTGGTGAAGGAGGCCGGCGCTTCCACCGGCAGCGGATCGTCTGCGCCGGCCTCGCCGAAGCCCTGCAGGACGGTATCGACCATAGCCTGTCGGTCGACGACCAGCTTCATGGCCTGGCGAACCCGCAGGTCGTCGAACGGCGGCGTGTCCGTCCACATGGACACGGTCAGCGAGTTGGAGGCGCCGGTCTGCAGCAGCTGCACATTCGGATCGTCCTTGAGGGTCGACACGACCGACGGATCGATGTTGAGGGCGAGGTCGACTTCGCCGGATTTCATCGCCGATACCGCCGCGACGGGCTCGCGCGAGACCGTGATCCGCAGGCACTCGGCCTTCGGCAGCCCGGCCTTCCTTTTGTGAGTATTCTTCTTCAGCACGCGGACCGGTCCGCCCGGCGTGAATTCGTCCTGGACGAAGGGGCCGGTGCCGTTCTCATGCAGCCGCAAGTCCTCGGCCTTGGCTCCCTCGGCGACGATGTTGGTGTATTTGTTGGCCAGCAGCACCGGCAGGTCGGCGATCGGCGTCTTCGTCTTGAACGTGACCGTCCGGGGGTCGAGCGCCTTGATGCTGTCTGCATCGATGAAGGTCAGAGTCTGCTTGGCGCCGCTCGCCAGCGTCGGATCGAACAGGCGCTTGAAGCTGAACACCACGTCGTTGGCGTCGAACGCACTGCCGTCGTGGAACTTGACGCCCGGGCGCAGATGGAAGGTCCAGATGCCGCCGTCGCCGGAGACGTCCCAGGACTCGGCCAGCTCGGGAATCGGCTGGAAGTTGTCGTCGAGATCGACCAGCCGGTTGTAGGTGGCGAAGATGTGATAGGCGTCGTCGCCGGAATACATGATCGCCGGGTCCATCGACTGCTTGTCGCCGCTCGACTCGTAGCCGAGGATCCGGATGCAGTTGTCGGCGGCCGGGGTGGCGGGCGCCGCCTGCGCCGCGAGCGGAAGCATCCAAGCGCAGACGGACAGCGCGACTCTCGCACGCGCGGTCATCGAGAGGCGGGCGATCCGACGACGCTTCTGATCGCCGCGTCGAGCGGCTGCAGCAGCGGCGCTCCGGCCGGGATCAGGTGGGTGATCTCGTTGAAGGCATGGATCATGCCCGGCGCTTCGATGAAGGCGGTACGCACGCCGGCCGCGCGAAGCTTCTCGGCGTAGAGCCGCGCCTCGTCGAACAGCGGGTCGCACTCGGCGCCGAGCACGATCGTGGGCGGATGCGACGGGGGCACCCGGTATGTGAGCGGCGAGGCTCGCGGATCGTCCGCCTTGCCGGCGGAATCGACATAGGCGGCCACGAACCAGTCTAGGAATTCCCGATCGAGATCGAAACCCTTGCCATAGCGGACGACCGACGGCTGGCTCATGGTCAGGTCGAGCCAAGGACAGAGCAGAACGGCGAGCGCAATCCGCGGTCCGCCGCGTTCGAGCGCCAGCCGCGACAGGATGGCGGTGAGGCCGCCGCCGGCGCTGCAGCCGCCGACGATCAATCGTTCCGTATCGCCGCCGTAGCCCGCCGCGTTCTGCGCGACCCACAACAGGGCATCATAGGCATCCTCGGCCGCCGCCGGGAAACGGTGCTCCGGCGCGAGGCTGTAGCTCGCCGAGATCACCAGCGCCGGAATGTTCGCGGCAAAGCGGCGCGCCTCCTGCTCGCTCTCCTCGATGCCGCCGATCACGTACCCGCCGCTGTGGAGATAGAGCATCGCGGGCAGCCGCTCGTCGCGGCCGGTCGGCGGCCGCAAGATGCGAACGCGGCGCGGCCCGCCGCGCGTCGGTATCTCCCGGTCCTCCGCCAGGTCCATCGGTGCGAGCGGCGGCTTGCTCGCCAGGATCGCGTCGCGGTAGACCTGCCGCGCCCGCGCTCCCGGCATCTCCCAGAACGGCGGCAGGCCCTGCGCCGTTGCCCACTCGGCGGCGGCTTTCAGATAGGCGGCGCAGTTCGGGTGCAGGGGCATCGCCGGAACCGGTGGCGCTACCGTCCCGCCTGCCACTTCACGCAGGTCTGCCGCTGTTCGCCGAGCCCCTGGACGCCGAGGGTCATCACGTCGCCGGGCTTGAGGAAACGCTGCGGCTTCTTGCCCATGCCGACTCCCGGCGGCGTGCCGGTCGTGATGATGTCGCCGGGCATCAGCGTCATGAAGCGGCTGAGGTAGCTCACGATATGAGCGACGCCGAAGATCATGGTCCGCGTATTGCCCGTCTGCATGCGCTCGCCGTTGACGTCGAGCCACATGTCGAGATTCTGCGGATCCGGTATTTCGTCGCGCGTCACCAGCCACGGACCGAGCGGCGCAAAGGTGTCGCAGCCCTTGCCCTTGTCCCATTGGCCGGCGCGCTCGAGCTGATACTCGCGCTCGGAGACGTCGTTGCAGATGAGATAGCCGGCGACACAGTCGAGGGCGCTTTCTTCCGGCACATGGCGGGCGGTGCTGCCGATGACGAGGGCCAGTTCCACCTCCCAGTCGGACTTCTGCGAATCCTTCGGGATGATCACGTCGTCGAAGGGCCCGCTGATCGACGTCGTCACCTTGATGAAGACGACCGGCTCCTTCGGCGGCTGCACGCCGGACTCGGCGGCATGGTCCGCGTAGTTGAGGCCGATGGCGACGATCTTGCCGATGCCGCCGACGGGAGGGCCGAGACGGGGCGTCCCGCGGACCGCCGGCAGATCGTCGGGCTTCAGCCGCCGCAGGCGCTTCACGCTCGCGGGCGACAGGGCCGCCGCGTCGATGTCGTCGACATGGTCGCTGAGGTCGCGGAGCTTGCCGGTGGCATCGACCAGGCCGGGCTTCTCCCGGCCGGCCCGGCCGTAGCGGACGAGTTTCATGCTGTTGGCCTCCCCAGGTGCACGGTGCTTTCGAGTGCGACCGCCAGATATGACGGCTTCACGGGAATAAGGAAAGGGGCGACCGCAGCGCCGGCATCGTGCGCATGTCCTGACAGCCTTCCAATTTTCGCATGCTCCGATAGACTCGGCCACATCACGGCAACCGGTAGCGACCCTTGCGAGACCTTGTTGGCACGATCGCCGGAAGCGTTGCGGCGCCCTTCCTCTTCCTGACCGGGCCGACGCACCGTCTCTATTGGCTCTATCTGCTGTCGGCGGCCGCGATGGCTGTCGCTCTCTATCTGTGTCGTCACGGGGGCCGGCGGGCGTTTCGGGCATGCATCGCCTTTCTCCTCCCGAAGGCGATCTTCGCGCACCGGTCGTCCTTCCTCGACTATCGCTTCTTCTACGTGAACACGGCCGTCTTCAGCATGATCCTCGGACCGGTCGTGGGGTCTTCGACGATCGCCGGTGCAATCGCCCGGGCCTGCGGCGCCGACACGGCGGCGTCCGCCGGGCCGCTGGTGACGGCCGCGCTGACCCTGTCGATCCTCCTGGCGATGGATCTGGCACTCTATTTCGGACATTGGCTGCAGCACCGGATTCCCGTGCTGTGGGAGTTCCACAAGGTGCACCACTCGGCCGAAGTGCTGACGCCGGTCACGGCCTTTCGCGCGCACCCGGTGGATGATCTTCTCAATCTGACGCTGACCGCCGCATCCACCGGCATCGTGCAGGGCATCTTCGAGGCGGCCTATGGCACGCAGATCGTCGACATGCGCATCCTCGGTGTCAACGCGCTGCTCTTCGCCTGGTACGTCTCCGGGTTCAACTTGCGGCACAGCCATATCTGGCTTTCCTATCCGCGCTGGCTCAGCCACATCGTGATCAGTCCCGCCCAACACCAGATCCATCACAGCAAGGCGCCGCGCCACTTCGACAAGAACATGGGCTTCATCTTCGCCTGCTGGGACGCCCTGTTCGGCACGCTCTATGTGCCGGCGGGGCGGGAGGAACTGGGCTATGGCCTTTCCGGCGACGAGCATTTGCGCTTCGCGAGCGTGCCGACGCTCTACCTGCGCCCGTTCGTCAGCCTGTGGCGGAAATACGGGCGGCGGCTGCGGCCGCGGCCGTCGCTGCTTCAGTAGGTGGCCCGGCCGCCCGACAGGTCGAAGGTGAAGCCGGTCGTGAAGCTGCAGGCCGGCGAGACGATCCAGGCGATCATCCGCGCCGCCTCCTCGAGCTCGCCGCAGCGCTTCATCGGGATCTTGTCGGTCATGTACCTGACCTGCGCGTCGGGGAGCGCGTCGACCATGGGCGTGCGGATGACGGCGGGCGCCAGGGCGTTCACGGTCACCCCCGTTTCCGCATAGTCCTTGCCCAGCGTCTTCACTAGGCCGATGAGGCCGGCTTTCGTCGCCGAATAGGCGGCCATGCCGGCATTGCCCTCTTTGCCGGCGATCGAGGCGATATGCAGGATGCGGCCATAGTTGTGTTTGAGCATGCGGGGCAGCACGGCCTTCGACAGGGCCATCGCGCCGCGCAGGTTGATGCGATAGACGGCATCGAAGTCGGCGAGGTCGACCTCGTGGCCCCTGATGTTCGTCTTCCCGGTGATGCCCGCGCAGTTCACCAGGCCGTGCAGGCGGCCGAAGGCCTTCTCCGCTTGATCGAGGGCAGCGGGGATCGATGCGTCGTCGGCCACGTCGGCGATGCCGGCCAGCGATTTCCCGCCCGCTTTGGCGATCGCGTCGGCCGTCCGTTTGGCACCCTCGGCGTCGCGGTCGATACAGCCGACGGAGACGCCTTGGCCGGCGAGAAGGAGGGCCGCCTGGCGGCCGATGCCGCTGGCGGCACCGACGACCACGACCGCATACGGCAGCTCCGGAAAATAGCCCGTCATTCATTCCCCCGCATTTTCGAGCATCGTTCGCTTTTACGGCCCGTCACAACGGCGCACCAGCGATTTGTGTGATCGGCATCACAGATACCGAAATTGCCCCTGGACATTGTTGCGGCACGACGCTTTTGGTCACAATGATCTGACAAATAACTGCCGAAAAGGCAGACAACGAACGCTGCCGACTGACGGTTGCGGCGCCAGCCGGCGTGGGGACCGGTTATGGCGACTCTCTGGAACTACTTCGACAGCGAAGGGTTCATGCCCCACGGCATGTGCCTGCAGTGGCGGCCGGACGTCTTCTGGCTGAATCTCGTATCCGATTCGGTCATCGCCCTGGCCTACTACTCGATTCCCTTCGCGTTGATCTATTTTGCGGGACATCGGCGCGACTTGGCCTTTCGGCCGGTCTTCTTCCTGTTCGGAATCTTCATCCTGGCCTGCGGCACGACGCATCTCATGGGTATCTGGACGCTCTGGCATCCCGACTATGCCGTCGAGGGTCTGATCAAGGCGGTCA
>JBKOWC010000070.1:0-7378 GCA_046724215.1 Pseudomonadota bacterium
GGCGATCGCGATCGCGGCAAGCGGCCGCAGATGGGCGAGATCGCCGTGCGGCTCGCCGACCGCGTCATCGTCACCGACGACAACCCGCGCAGCGAGGACCCGGCCGCGATCCGCGCCGAGATCCTCGCCGCCGGCCCGGGCGCCATCGAGATCGGCGACCGCGCCGAAGCCATCCGCACTGCCATCAACGGTCTCGCCCCCGGCGATCTCCTGGTCATCGCCGGCAAGGGCCACGAGACCTACCAGATCGTCGGCGACAGGACGCTGCCGTTCGACGATGCATCGGTCGCGCGCGCTGCTCTGGCGGGGTTGCCGGAGCGGCGCCGCGGCGGAGGCAACCCATGACTCCCGCGGCCGCCGCGATGGCGCCACTGTGGCGGGCCTACGAGGCCGCCGCCGCCACCGGCGGGCGTCTCACCCACGCCTGGGACGCCGGCGGCGTGTCGATCGACAGCCGGACCGTGAAGCCCGGCGAACTCTTCGTCGCCCTCCAGGGCCCCAACTTCGACGGCCACGATTTCATCCCGGCGGCGCTCGCGGCCGGCGCAGCCGCCGCGGTCGCCGCGCGGGTTCCCGAAGCCGTGCCGGCAGGCGCGCCGCTGCTCATGGTCGCCGACACCATGACGGCGCTGGAGGGACTCGGACGGGCGGCGCGCCGCCGGTCGGCCGCCGTCTTCCTCGCCGTCACCGGCAGCGTCGGCAAGACCGGCACCAAGGAGATGCTGCGGCTGGCGCTGGGCGCCCACGGCAAGACCTATGCGAGCCTCGGCAACCTCAACAACCAGTGGGGCGTGCCGCTGGCGCTGGCCAACATGCCGCGGGATTGCGCCTTCGGCGTCTTCGAGCTCGGCATGAACCACGCCGGCGAGATCGGGCCGCTGTCGCGGCAGGTACAGCCGGCGCTCTCCGTCATCACGACGGTCGAACCGGCGCATCTCGAGTTCTTCGAATCCGTCGAGGCCATCGCCGACGCCAAGGCAGAGATCTTCGAAGGCATGGACGCCGACGGCATCGCCGTCCTCAACCGCGACAACCCGCATTTCCACCGGCTGGTGCAGCGGGCCGCCGCGCAAGGCATCGGCCGCATCCTCGGCTTCGGCCGCCATGCCGAGGCGCAGGCGCGCCTCGTCGACTGCACGCTGCAGCCCGCCGCGAGTCAGATCACCGCCGAAATTCTCGGCGAAAGCGTGAGCTATCGCCTGCAGATGCCGGGCGCGCACTGGGCGCTGAACAGCCTCGCCGTGCTGGCGGCGGCGAAATCGGTGGGCGTTGCGCTGGACGTCGCAGCCGCGGCGCTCGACCAGTTGCAGCCGCTCAAGGGCCGCGGGCAGCGGGTGAAGATCGGCCTCGCCGCCGGCAGCTTCGAGATCATCGACGAGAGCTACAACGCGAGCCCGGCAGCCATGCGGGCCGCCTTCCAGGTGCTGGCGCAGGCGAAGCCCGGACCGGGCGGACGCCGCATCGCCGTCCTCGGCGACATGCGCGAGCTCGGCGAGACCGCGCGGCTGCTGCACGCCGACCTGGCGACCGACCTGAAGAGCAGCCGGGTCGATCTCGTCTTCACCGCCGGGCCGCTGATGGAGTGGCTGCACGCGGCGCTGCCGGATGCGATGCGCGGCCGTCACGCCCCCGATTCCCAGGCCCTCGTGGCGGCCGTCGTCGACGCCGTGCATGCCGGCGACGTCGTGCTGGTGAAGGGCTCGCTCGGCAGCCGCATGGCGCCCATCGTCGATGCGCTGCGCGCCCTCGAGCGGCCGGCGGCAACGCTGCCGCGCGCGGCCAACGGAAACTGAGGGCCGCGCGATGCTGTTCAACCTCCTCGCGCCGCTGGCTGGAGAATCGGGCGTCTTCAACCTCTTCCGCTACCTGACCTTCCGCAGCGGCGGCGCCGTGATGACCGCCCTCGCCATCAGCTTCATCCTGGGACCGCGCACGATCCGCTGGCTGAAGAAGAAGCAGCGCGAGGGCCAGCCGATCCGCACCGATGGCCCGGAATCGCACATCATCACCAAGCAGGGCACGCCGACGATGGGCGGTGTCCTCATCCTGTTCGCGCTGGCGCTGTCGACGCTCCTCTGGGCCGACCTGCGCAACGGCTATGTCTGGGTCGTCCTCTTCGTCACCGTCGGCTTCGGGCTGGTCGGCTTCTTCGACGATTTCCTCAAGCTCACGCGCCGCTCGAGCCGCGGTCTGCCGAGCCGCACGAAGTTCCTGGCCCAGCTTCTGGTCGGCCTGCTGGCCAGCATCGCCATCGCCTACCTCACGCGCTCGGATATCGCGACCAGCCTCGCCTTCCCCTTCGCCAAGAACCTGCTGCTGGAGCTGACGGTCTGGGGCTTCGTGCCGTTCTCGGTGTTCGTGATGACGGCGTGGTCCAACGCGGTGAACCTGACCGACGGCCTCGACGGCCTCGCCATCGTGCCGGCGATGTTCGCCGCCGGCTGCTTCGCCTTCATCGCCTACGTGGTCGGGAACACGGTGTTCGCCGAATACCTGCAGCTGCACTACGTCGCCGGCTCGGGCGAGCTGGCCGTCTTCTGCGCCGCCATGGTCGGCGCCGGCCTCGGCTTCCTGTGGTTCAACGCGCCGCCGGCCATGGTTTTCATGGGCGATACCGGCTCGCTCTCGGTGGGCGGCGCCCTCGGCGCCATGAGCGTCGTGACCAAGCACGAGATCGTGCTCGTCATCATCGGCGGTCTCTTCGTGCTGGAGACGGTGTCGGTCATCGTCCAGGTCGCCTCCTTCAAGATGACGGGCAAGCGCGTGTTCCGCATGGCGCCGCTCCACCACCACTTCGAGAAGAAGGGCTGGGCGGAGCCGACCATCGTCATCCGCTTCTGGATCATCGCCGCCATCCTGGCGCTCGCCGGCTTGGCGACGCTGAAGTTGCGGTGAGCGCCATGGCGACGAGCATCCGCATTCCCTCGATGGCCGGCCAGACGGTCGCCGTGTTCGGCCTCGCCAAGTCCGGGCTTTCGGCGGCGCGCGCCCTGATGGCGAGCGGCGCCGACGTCTGGGCCTGGGACGACGGCGCGGGCCCGCGCGACGCCGCGCGCGCGGCCGGCATTCCGCTCGTCGATCTGGCGGCCTGCGACTGGTCGAAGCCGGCGGCGCTCGTGCTCTCGCCCGGCGTCCCCCACACGTTTCCCAAGCCGCACCCGGTGGCGGCACTCGCGACAGCGAGGCGTTGTCCCATCATCGGCGACATCGAGCTGATCGCGCGTGCCGGCCTCGGCGCGCGTTTCATCGGCATCACCGGGACCAATGGCAAGTCGACGACCACCGCGCTCATCGGCCACATCCTGAAATCGGCCGGCCGGCGCGCGGAGGTCGGCGGCAATCTCGGTACGCCGGCGCTCGACCTCGCGCCGCTCGGCCGCGACGGCACCTATGTGCTGGAGCTGTCGTCCTACCAGCTGGAGCTGACGCCGACGCTCGTCTTCGACGTCGCCGTGCTGCTCAACATCACGCCCGATCACCTCGACCGCCATGGCGGCATGGACGGCTACATCGCCGCCAAGGCCCGCATCTTCGAGCGCCAGCGCGCGCCGCAGGCGGCCGTCATCGGCGTCGACGACGCCCACAGCTGCGGCCTGCAGGCGCGCATCGCCGCCGCCGGACAGCAGGTGGTCATTCCGATCTCCGCCGACCGCTGGATCGCCAACGGCGTCTATGCCGACCAGGGCTGGCTGGTCGACGATCGCGCCGGCCACGCCGAGCGCGTGCTGGAATTGGCGCAGGCGCCCCGGCTGCCCGGCGCACACAACTGGCAGAATGCCGCCGCCGCGTTCGCCGCCTGCGCCGTTGCCGGACTCGAGACGCCGGCGATCGTCGCCGGCATCAAGAGCTTCCCGGGCCTCTCGCATCGGCAGGAGCTGATCGCCACCATCGGCGACGTCAGCTACATCAACGACAGCAAGGCGACCAACGCCGACGCCACGGCCAAGGCGCTCGCCTGCTACCAGCCGATCTATTGGATCCTCGGTGGCCGCGCCAAGGAGACCGGCCTCGACGGTCTCGAGCCGTTCTATCCGCGCATCGCCCATGCCTTCCTCATCGGCGAGGCGAGCGAGCGGTTCGCCGCGGCGCTCGAGGGCCATGTCGCGTACTCGAAATGCGGGACGCTGGCGGCCGCGGTGGCGGCGGCGCATCGCCTGGCGCAGGCGGAACGGAAGCCGGGCGCCGTCGTGCTGCTGTCGCCGGCCTGCGCCTCCTTCGACCAGTTCGCCAACTTCGAGGAGCGCGGCAACGTCTTCCGCCAGCTGGTGCAGGCACTGTTCGTGACGCCCGCCAACAGCGGCGGCGGCGCCGCGCGGCGGTGGCTGCAATGATGACTTTCGCCCGCACCGACACGAGCGTCCTGTCCCGCTGGTGGTGGACGGTCGACCGCTGGATGCTGGCGGCGCTCGGCATCCTGCTCTTCTGCGGCGTCATCCTCGTGCTGGCGGCGAGTCCCGCGGTTTCCGTGCGCATCGGCCTCGACCGCTTCTATCTCGCGCGCCATCACCTCGTGCTGATGCCCGTGGCGATCGCCATCGTCTTCGGCACGTCGCTCCTCAACCTGCGGACATTGCGCCGGGTCGCGGCGGTGGCGCTCGCGGTGTCGCTCGTGCTGACGGCGCTGACCCTCGTCGTCGGCAGCGAGATCAAGGGCGCCACGCGCTGGATCGACATCGCCGGCTTCTCGCTGCAGCCGTCGGAGTTCATCAAGCCGACCTTCGCGGTGGTCGCCGCCTGGATGTTCGCGGCGCAGCACGGCCGCGAGCCGCTGCCGGGCAACCTCGTCGCCATCGGCCTCTACGGCATCGTCGTGACGCTGCTGCTGCTGCAGCCCGACCTCGGCATGACCGTCGTGGTCAGTGCGCTCTGGTTCGCCGAGTTCTTCCTTGCCGGCCTGCCGATCGTCTGGGTCGGCACCTTTGCGGCCGTCGGCCTCCTCGGCCTCGGCGGCGCCTATCTCGTCTTCAACCATGTGCGCGAGCGGGTCGACAACTTCCTCGATCCCAGCGCCGGCGACAGCTACCAGGTCGACCGTTCCCTCGAGGCCTTCATGAATGGCGGCCTCTACGGCCGCGGCCCCGGCGAGGGCACGGTGAAGATGGCGCTGCCGGACGCCCATGCCGACTTCATCTTCGCCGTCGCCGGCGAGGAGTTCGGCCTGCTGCTCTGCCTGTTCCTCGTCGGGCTCTTCGGCTTCATCGTGCTGCGCGGCCTCACGCGGCTGCTGCACGAGAACAACCTCTTCGTGCTCCTGGCGACGGCCGGCCTGATCGTCACCTTCGGCCTCCAGGCCGTCATCAACATGGCCTCGACCCTGCACCTCATGCCGACCAAGGGCATGACGTTGCCCTTCATCAGCTACGGTGGGTCATCGCTGCTGGCACTGTCCTTCGGCATGGGGATGGTGCTGGCGCTGACGCGCCGGCGCGCCGGCTTAGGGGACCTTCCATGAAGGGGCCGGCGCGCATTGTTCTCGCAGCCGGCGGCACCGGCGGCCACATGTTTCCGGCGGAGGCGCTGGCCAGCGAGCTGCTGTCGCGCGGCCATGCCGTGGCGCTGGTCACCGACCGCCGCGGCGGCGGCTTCGGCGACCGGCTCGCGGCCGTCGAACTGCATCGCATCAGCGCCGGCGGCCTCGCCGGCACCGGCATCGTCGGCCGCGCCCAGGGCGTCGTGCAGCTCGGCCTCGGCTTCTTCCAGGCCCGCGGCCTGCTCGGCCGCCTGGCACCGGCCGCGGTCGTCGGCTTTGGCGGCTACGCCTCGGTGCCGACGGTGTTCGCGGCGAGCTTCTCCGGCATTCCCACGGTTCTGCACGAACAGAATGCCGTGCTCGGCCGCGCCAACAAGCTGCTGGCGAAGCGCGCGACGCGGATCGCCACCTCCTTCACCACCGTTGCCGGCATCGCAGCGGCGGATCGCGCCGTGCTGACCGGCAACCCGGTGCGGCCGGCGATCGCGGCGCTCGCCGGCGAACCCTATGCGCCGATCGCGCCGGATGGCGAGATCCGTCTCCTCGTCGTCGGCGGCAGCCTCGGCGCCCGCGTCTTCGGCCGGCTCGTGCCCGAGGCCCTCGCCGCACTGCCGGAAGCGCTGCGCCGCCGCCTGCGCCTCGTGCAGCAGGTGCGCGCCGAGGATCTCGAATCCGTGCGCGCCGCCTATGCCAAGCAAGGCACCGCTGCCGAGCTGGCCCCGTTCTTCTCCGACATTCCGGAGCAGCTGCGGGCCGCGCACCTTGTTATTGCGCGCGCCGGCGCCTCGACCGTGGCGGAGCTGGCGGCCACCGGGCGGCCGGCGATCCTCGTCCCCTTCCCCTACGCCACCGACGACCACCAGACCGCCAACGCGCGCTCGATGGAAACGGCCGGCGCCGCTTGGCTGATGCCGGAAGCGGCGACGCCGCCGGCGCTCCTGGCGGAGCGGCTCACCGCGCTGCTGGCGGATCCCGCCGCGCTCGCGCGCGCCGCCGACGCCGCCCGCCGGCAGGGCCGGCTCGACGCCGCGGCGCGTCTTGCCGACCTCGTCGTCTCGCTGATCCGCAGCAACGGCTCCAGCCGGAAGGAGGCCGCATGAAGCAGCTTCCCTTCGCGGTCGGCGTCATCCATTTCGTCGGCATCGGCGGCATCGGCATGAGCGGCATCGCCGAGATCCTGCACAGCCTGGGCTACAAGGTGCGCGGCAGCGACCAGGCCGACAGCGCCAACGTCAAGCGCCTGCGCGGCCTCGGCATCGCCATCGACATCGGCCACCGCGCCGAGAACCTCGCCGACGCCGGCTGCATCGTCGTCTCCTCGGCCGTGAAGTCCGACAACCCGGAAGTGGTGGCGGCGCGCGCCAAGCTGCTGCCGGTCGTGCGGCGCGCCGAGATGCTGGGCGAGCTGATGCGCCTCAAATGGTCGGTCGCCATCGGCGGCACGCACGGGAAGACGACGACGACCTCGCTGGTCGCGGCGCTCCTCGACGCTGCCGGCATGGACCCGACCGTCGTCATCGGCGGCATCGTCAACAGCTACGGCACCAACGCGCGGCTCGGCAAGGGCGACTGGATGGTGGTCGAGGCCGACGAGTCCGACGGCACCTTCGTCAAGCTGCCGGCCACCGTCTGCATCGTCACGAACATGGACCCGGAGCATCTCGACCACTACGGCACGGTCGAGGCGATGAACCGCGCCTACGAGGACTTCGTCAAGAACATCCCGTTCTACGGCTTCGCCGTGCTCTGCATCGACCATCCGGTCGTGCAGGCGATGATCCCGCGCGTTTCCGACCGCCGCGTCGTCACCTACGGCATGAGCCCGCAGGCCGACGTGCGCGCCGCCAACATCGAGGTCGGGCCGGCCGGCGCCACCTACGACGTCGTCATCACCGACCGCCTGCACGA
>JBKOWC010000280.1:0-3229 GCA_046724215.1 Pseudomonadota bacterium
TCCTCGAACTGGGCGCGTCGGCGCATGTCGGCGGTCGAGGCGCGCGCCATCATGATCCACATGGCGCAGAGGAACGCCGTCGCCCCGAGGTCGAAGGCCGCCAGCAGCCGCGTACCCTCGCCGAGCCAGCCGGCGGGCAGGACGAGATAGGCGAAGATCCCCAGCATGGCCGAGAGCGCCAGCCGCGGATGCTGCTGCAGGTGGCGCGTGCGGTAGGCGAGGCGCGATTTGAGGCTGCCGCGGTCGTGCGAGACGGTCATGCCGGCACTGTAGCACGCCGGCCGGCGGGCCGGGCGAGGGCGATCGGCCGCAGGCTCAGGTGCCGCGGTAGGTAAGCGCCAGGACGATGACGACCACGAAGAGGACGCCGGCGAGGATGAGCAGGGGGTGCGGCATGGGAGAATGGTAGGGCATCCCGCCACATCCGAGTGTGAGCCAGCGCACAGAAAAGGCGAGACCGAGCCACGGGCCCTCGCCCTAACCCTCTCCCGCTTCGCGGTAGAGGGGACACGGTTGAGCCGCTGCACTGAAGGTGTCCCCTCTCCCATGAAATGGGAGAGGGTCAGGGTGAGGGTTTGTGGCTCAGTCGCGGGGAATTGGGGCCGGAGTAGGCATCACCCGCCGGCCATCTTCGGGAGGATGTAGATCTCGCTGTCGGCGGGGATCGGCGCGTAGGAGGGCTCGCGATAGATCACGTCGTTGATCGAGACGGAGACGCCGCGCTCGAGGATCGGCTTCAGCTTGGGATGATCGCTGCCGAGGCGGGCCAACACTTCCTGCATGTTGGCCGCCTCGATATCGAATATGGTCTTGCCGCCGGCGGCGGCCTTCATGGACGTCGGCAGGACGACGCGCGCCATCGGTGCCGCCCTGCCCTGTTGCCCCGCCCTACTTGTTGTGGCCGTTGCTCTCGATCGCCTTCAGCACGACGGGCGGCGACATCGGGATCTCCGTGAGGCGCGCGCCGATGGCGGCAGAGATGGCATTGGCGACGGCGGCCAGCGGCGGCACGATCGAGGTCTCGCCGACGCCGCGCACGCCATAGGGATGGCCCGGGTTCGGCACCTCCACGATCTGCGTGTCGATCATCGGCAGGTCGGAGCAGACGGGGATGCGGTAGTCGAGGAAGCCCGCATTCTGCAGCCTGCCGTCCTTGCCGTAGATGTAGCCCTCGTTGATGGCCCAGCCGATGCCCTGGGCGGCACCGCCCTGGTACTGACCCTCGACGTAGCTCGGGTGGATGGCCTTGCCGGCGTCCTGGATCACGCAGTAGCGCTTGATCAGCGTGCGTCCCGTCTCCTTGTCGACCTCGGCATCGCAGAGATGAACGGCGAAGCTGACGCCCGCACCCTCGGCATTGATCTCGGAGTGGCCGGCGATCGGGCCGCCCGTGGTGGCCGCCTGCTTGGCGATGTCGGCGAGCGAGAGCGGCTCGAAATTGCCGGCGTTGGCGCCTGCGGGCTTGGCGTAGCCCTTCTCCCAGACCACGGCCTCCGGAGGGATGCCCCAGATCTTGGCGGCGCGGCCGCACAGCTTGCCGATGCAGTCGCGGGCGGCCTCGATCGTCGCCATGCCGGTGGAGAAGGTCGTGCGGCTGCCCTCGGTGATGTCGTTGTAGCCGAGGGAGCTGGTATCGGCGGTGACCGTGCGGACCTGCTCGTAGGGCACGCCCAGCTCCTCGGCCGCGATCAGGCACATGGAGGCGCGGGAGCCGCCGATGTCGACCGTGCCGACGGTGAGCGCGACGGTGCCGTCGATATGCACGTTCAGCGACACCGCGGTCTGGCCGCCGAAGTTGAACCAGAAGCCGGCGGCCATGCCGCGGCCCTGGTTTGGGCCGAGCGGGGCCGTGTAGTTCGGGTGCTTCTTGGCCGCCTGCAGGCACTCGATCAGGCCGATGCGGTTGTATTTCGGGCCGTAGGAGGATTTCGTGCCCTCCTTCGCCGCGTTCTTCAGGCGCAGGTCGATCGGATCCATGCCGATCTTCTTGGCGAGTTCGTCGAGCACGCTCTCGACGCCGAAGGCCACCATGGGTGCGCTCGGGGCGCGGTAGGCGGCGAGCTTCGGCCGATTGGAGACGACGTCGTGGCCGATGGCCTTGCAGTTCTCGAGGTCGTAGGCAGCAAAGGCCGACATAGCGCCCATATCGACGAGCGAGCCGACGAACGGACCGCCGGTGAAGCGGATATCGGCCAGGCCGGCGGTGATGCGACCGTCCTTCTTGACGCCGATCTTGATGTCCATGCTGCTGGCGGCTGTGGGGCCGGTGGCGCGGAACACCTCCTCGCGGCTCATTACCATCTTCACCGGACGGTTGGCCTTGCGCGACAGCGCCAGGGCGACCGGCTCGATGAACACGGTGGTCTTGCCGCCGAAGCCGCCGCCGATCTCCGACGGCGTGACGCGCAGCTTGGCGACGTCCATGCCGAGCAGGGCCGCGGAGACGTTGCGGATCATGTAGTGGCCTTGTGTGCAGACCCACAGCTCGCCCTGGCCATCCGGACCGACATTGGCGAGGCAGGCGTGCGGCTCGATATAGCCCTGATGCGTGGCCTCGGTCTTGAAGCTGCGGCTGACGACGACGTCGGCCTGCTTGAAGCCGGCCTCGACGTCGCCATGGCCGAATTCGTGGCGGTAGGCGACGTTGGAGGCCTTCCTGGGCGCCGGATCGACGCCGCCGGTGATCATGTCGTCATGCAGCAAGGGTGCTCCCGGCTTCATGGCCTCGTCGACGTCGGTGACGTGCGGCAGCACTTGGTAGTCGACCTTGATCAGCTTCAGGGCCTTGCGCGCGACGGAGGCGGAAGTGGCGGCGACGGCGGCGACGGCGTGGCCGTCATAGAACACCTTGTCGCGGGCCATGACGTTCCAGAGGACGTCGCGCAGCGACGGCTCGCGCTCCTTGAAGTCGTCGCGTGTCACGATCGCCTTCACGCCCGGCAGCTTGGCCGCCTTGGAGACGTCGATCGACTTGATCTTCGCGTGGGCATGCGGGCTGCGCAGGATGGCGCCGATGAGCATGCCCGGCGCCACGGCGTCGGCGCCGAACTTGGCGCGGCCCGTGACCTTGTCGATGCCGTCCGGGCGGAGCGGGCGGGTGCCGACGACGTTGAACTTGTGGGAGGCGGGATCGAGGTTGGGATCGAGCGGCATGGATCAACCCTTTCTCATCTCAGCGGCGGCGGCCTGGACCGCACGCACGATCTTATCATAACCGGTGCAGCGGCAG
>JBKOWC010000102.1:0-4871 GCA_046724215.1 Pseudomonadota bacterium
CAACGGCACCTTCACCGGCGCCAACGGCGAGACGGTCACGCGCAACGGCTCGACCCAGGCCACCGGCAACGGCGGCTGGGAGACCAACCGCACCTGGACCGGTTCGAACGGCAACACGGCGACGTATAACGGCACGGGCCAGGCGACCGGCAACGGCGGCTGGACGTCGAACGGCACCTTCACCGGCCCGAACGGCAACACCGCGACGCGCAACGTCACCGGCCAGGCGAACGACGGCGGCTGGAACACGACCACCACCTGGACCGGCTCCAACGGCCAGACCTACACGCGCAACAGCACCGGCCAGTACGAGGGCAACGGCACGACCAGCTCCGACGTCACCTGGACCGGCCCCAACGGCAACACCACCGAGTCCCAGCGCTGGATCCAGATCCAGCCGGCCCAGCCACCCCAATAAGCTCCCCGCCGGGCAACCGGCCCTCCCAAGCACGCCCGGCACCGCCGCTCGCCAGCCCCCACTGGCGAGCGGCTTCCGGCCGAGTCGCCGCTCTTCGGTCAGCCGAAGGTGTCGATTCTCGACCTCACCTCCTCAAGATCGTCATCGTCCGGCTTGACCCGGCGATCCAGGAATCGCTGGACAAATCGCGGCTTCGCCAGCGCTTTGCTGGATTGCCGGATCAAGCCCGGCAATGACGTTAGAGAGGGTGGGTCAAAATGCGAGAGGCCCCTCGGTGGGCCGCATAGGTCAGTCGGCGATAACGATCCGCCGCGACGGCCGTTAAGCTATCTTGGCCGATTTCCGCCAGTCGCCGCATTGCAGCATACAATATGTAGCGTGATCGTCACTTTCGACCCACAAAATGTGTTGCAAGTCGGATGAGGCTGTCTCAATATGGTGTGGTTGGCGCTTGGGCAGACCCACTATTTACAGCGCCAAACCATAAGCATACCAGTGGTTCCTAAGACGCAGGATTGAGACTGCTGGCGGTTTTGTCGGTCAAGCAAGCGTTCGGGGGATGAGCATGCGTATCGAGCGTCGATTCACGGAGGCAGGACAGTCGCCCTATGCGGACATCGAGTTCCGCACCACCACCAGCGAGATCAAGAACCCGGACGGCTCGGTGGTCTTCCAGTTGCGCAATATCGACGTTCCCGCCGACTGGTCGCAGGTCGCCTGCGACGTGCTGGCGCAGAAATATTTCCGCAAGGCCGGCGTGCCGGCACGCCTGAAGCCCGTGCGCGAGGCGGATCTGCCGGAGTGGCTGTGCCGCCATGTGCCCGACGAGGAAGCGCTGGCCAGGCTCGATGCGGAGCAGCGGACGGTCGGCGAGACCAAGGCCACGCAGGTGTTCGACCGCCTGGCCGGCACCTGGACCTATTGGGGCTGGCGCGGCGGCTATTTCGACGCCGAGGACGACGCGCGCGCGTTCTATGACGAGATGCGCTACATGCTCTGCCGTCAGATGGGGGCGCCCAACTCGCCGCAGTGGTTCAACACGGGCCTGCACTGGGCCTACGGCATCGACGGGCCGGCGCAAGGCCACTATTACGTCGATTTCATGACCGGCAAGCTCGTCGCCTCGGCCTCGGCCTACGAGCATCCGCAGCCGCATGCCTGCTTCATCCAGTCGGTCAGCGACGACCTCGTCAACGAGGGCGGCATCATGGACCTCTGGGTGCGCGAGGCGCGGCTCTTCAAGTACGGCTCGGGCACCGGCAGCAACTACTCGAAGCTGCGCGGCGAGGGCGAGCGGTTGTCGGGCGGCGGCAAGTCGTCGGGCCTGATGAGCTTCCTCAAGATCGGCGATCGCGCGGCGGGCGCCATCAAGTCCGGCGGCACGACGCGGCGGGCGGCCAAGATGGTGTCGGTCGACCTCGACCATCCTGATATCGAGGAGTTCGTCGACTGGAAGGTGCGCGAGGAGCAGAAGGTGGCCGCGCTCGTCGCCGGATCGAAGCAGTGCAGCAAGCACCTGAACGCGATCATGCTGGCCTGCCAGATCGGGCGCGAGCCGGAGCGCTTCGATCCCAAGGCCAATGCGGACCTGAAGAAGACGATCCGCGCCGCCCGCACCGCGATGATCCCCGATAATCTGATCCAGCGCGTCATCCAGTTCGCGCGCCAGGGCTACACCGCGATCGATTTCAAGACCTACGACACGGACTGGGATTCGGATGCCTATCTGACCGTCTCCGGCCAGAATTCGAACAACTCGGTGCGCATCACCAACGCCTTCATCCAGGCCGTGCTCGACAACGACAGCTGGAAGCTCATCCGCCGCACCGACGGCAAGGTGGCGAAGACGCTGCCGGCGCGCGAGCTGTGGGAGAAGATCGGCGAGGCCGCCTGGCTGTGCGCCGATCCCGGCGTGCAGTACGACACCACGATCAACGAGTGGCACACCTGCCCGGCTTCGGGGCGCATCAACGCGTCGAACCCGTGCTCGGAATACATGTTCCTCGACGACACCGCCTGCAACCTGGCGTCGCTGAACCTGATGGCGTTCCGGCGCGCCGACGGGAAGTTCGACACGGTCGGCTTCTCGCATGCGACGCGTCTCTGGACGATCGTGCTCGAGATCGCCGTGCTGATGGCGCAGTTCCCGTCGCGCGAGATCGCCCGGCTCTCCTATGAGTTCCGCACGCTCGGCCTCGGCTACGCCAACATCGGCGGGCTGCTCATGGCCATGGGCCACGGCTATGACAGCGACGAGGGCCGCGCCATCTGCGCCGCCATCACCGCGCTGATGACCGGCATCTGCTATGCCACCTCGGCCGAGATGGCGCGCGAGCTCGGCCCCTTCCCGGGCTACGACAAGAACAAGAAGGACATGCTGCGGGTGATCCGCAACCATCGCCGCGCCGCGCACAGCGAGACCGCCGGCTACGAGGGCCTGTCGGTGCGGCCGGTGCCGCTCGACGCCGGCAACTGCCCCGACACGGCGCTGGTGACCGCGGCCCGGCGGGCGTGGGACGACGCGCTCTTCGTCGGCGAGACCCACGGCTATCGCAACGCCCAGGTCACGGTGATCGCGCCCACCGGCACGATCGGCCTGGTGATGGACTGCGACACGACCGGCATCGAGCCCGACTTCGCGCTCGTCAAGTTCAAGAAGCTGGCCGGCGGCGGCTACTTCAAGATCATCAACCGGATGGTGCCCTCGGCGCTCAAGACCCTCGGCTATGACGAGCAGCGGATCGAGGACATCATCCGCTACGCCGTCGGCCACGGCACGCTCGACAGCGCCCCCGGCATCAACCATGCGGCGCTCAAGGCCAAGGGCTTCACGGCCGCCTCGCTGCAGGCTCTCGAATCGGCCCTCGCCAGCGCCTTCGACATCCGCTTCGCCTTCAACAAGTGGACGCTGGGCGAGGAGTTCTGCACCAAGGGCCTCGGCCTTACCGAGGCGCAGCTCAACGACGTCGCCTTCGACATGCTGACGGCGCTCGGCTTCACGAAGCAGCAGATCGAAGAGGCCAACACCTTCTGCTGCGGCGCCATGACGCTCGAGGGCGCCCCGCACCTGAAGGCGGAGTACCTGCCGATCTTCGACTGCGCCAATCCCTGCGGCCGCATCGGCAAGCGCTTCCTCTCGGTGGCGAGCCACATCCACATGATGGCGGCGGCGCAGCCCTTCATCTCCGGCGCCATCTCCAAGACCATCAACATGCCGAACGCCGCCACGGTCGAAGAGTGCAAGGACGCCTATCTCCTGTCCTGGCGCCTCGGCCTCAAGGCCAACGCGCTCTACCGCGACGGCTCCAAGCTGTCGCAGCCGCTGGCCGCCTCCGTGCTGACCGACGACGCCGACGAGATCGAGGAGATCATCGAGGCGCCGGCGGCGGCCAAGGTGCCGCTCGTCACCGAGCGCATCATCGAGCGGGTGATCGAGCGCGTCGTCAGCCTGCGCGCCAAGCGCGAGCGGCTGCCCAACCGGCGCAAGAGCTACACCCAGAAGGCGATCGTCGGCGGCCACAAGGTCTATCTGCATACCGGCGAGTATGAGGACGGCAGCCTCGGCGAGATCTTCATCGACATGCACAAGGAGGGCGCCGCCTTCCGCAGCCTGATGAACAACTTCGCCATCGCGATCTCGATCGGCCTGCAATACGGCGTGCCGCTCGAGGAGTTCGTCGAGGCCTTCACCTTCACGCGCTTCGAGCCGTCGGGCATCGTCGAAGGCAACGACGCCATCAAGATGGCGACCTCGATCCTCGACTACGTGTTCCGCGAGCTCGCCATCTCCTATCTCGACCGCACCGACCTGTCGCATGCGCAGTCGCACGACGTGCTGCCGGACAGCATGGGCCAGGGGGCGGACGAAGGCATGCTGCCGGCGAAGGACCCGGCGGCGCTCGATCCGGCCGTGCAGCGTTTCGCCAGCAAGGGCTATGTGCGCAACCTCATCGTCTTCCACGGCGCCCGCAACGGCGAGGGCCAGGGGAACAGCGATGGCGGCGCCGCAACGTCCACCCATGGCGCCGGTGGCACGACTATGATGGCTGCGACCCGCAATGGCGGCGGCAGCATGCTTGCAGTATCCGGTAACGGCGCGGTGGCCATGGCCGCGCCCGCGATCGCCCGCAACGGTTCCGTCGGGGCCGTGGCGGTCGAAGCCGCATTCGCCGAGGCGTTGGACGAGCGCCTCGATCGTATCCGCGAGGCCCGCCTGAAAGGCTACGAGGGCGATGCCTGCGGGGAATGCGGCAATTTCACCCTCGTGCGCAACGGCACGTGCATGAAGTGCACGACCTGCGGGTCCACCAGCGGCTGCTCCTGACGAGAGCCGGGCAGCCAACGGTCACGAGGCCAGTAGAGGTTCGCTCTCGCGTTCTGTGTTCTCCCTGTGAAACTCCCGGGCTCGCGCCGACGGCACGAGCCCGGATTTTCGTAGAGGCAGCCTAAGCTG
>JBKOWC010000037.1:0-8461 GCA_046724215.1 Pseudomonadota bacterium
CAGGAGCGGCGCGATATCGAATTCGTCGGCCGAGTAGAATCCCCCGATCTTTGCCGCGACAGCGCGCCGCAGCAGCCGATACGTGCCGACGACGCCGACGACGCCGGGACCCCGCCGGCGATCGATGACCAGCAGATGGTCACAGACCTCGTCGAATCGATCGAAGTCGCGCCGCGCCGACGCCATCGCCGGCGTCGGCTTCGCCGTCATTTCTTCGTAGAACACCCGATAGCGCAATGCCTGGGCCGCTTCGACCTCGGCATCGGATTCGGCCAGGCGCAATTCCAGCTCGCCAACTCGAATGTTGACGGGTGCGGTATCGTAGCTATGTGCGACGGCCATGCACGGTTCCCGACGTCTGCTTCTGCGGCGCCTGCGCGTCGTCGAGCGGCACCGCGTAGAGCTCCAGCCGATGATCCACCAGCCGAAAGCCGAGTTTTTCCGCAACCTTGCGCTGCAGTGCCTCGATCTCTTCGTTCTGGAATTCGATGACGCGACCCGACTGGACGTCGATCAGGTGATCGTGGTGCGATTCCGGCGCCTCCTCGTAGCGCGAACGGCCGTCGCGGAAATCGTGCCGCTCCAGGATGTTGGCTTCCTCGAAGAGGCGCACCGTCCGGTAGACGGTGGCGATGCTGATATGCGGGTCGATCTCGGTCGCGCGCCGGTAGAGCTGCTCGACATCGGGATGGTCGTGGGCGTCCGACAGCACGCGGGCGATCACCCGGCGCTGCTCGGTCATCTTGAGACCCTTGTCATGGCACAGCCGCTCGATGCGCGAATAATTTTCCGTCATTTCAACCAACTGCACCGCAGGGATTGTCCAGCGGCAGTATAGAACAAGAGGCGACCGAGAGCTAACGTCGAAGAATCATCCAGCGGCAACCCTCGTGGCGTGCTGGCCGCATCGGCGACCAGATAATAGCCATGGACCATGCCAGCGCCAGCCGCACCCCTTGGGGTCATCCACATCCGGCCGAGGCACCGTCCGATCCGCGGGCGCCGACGATGCAGGCGAGGAGCAGGGCATCGACCGCCGGCCCCGATGCCCGCTGATAATACCCGGGCCGGCGGCCGACCTCCAGGAATCCAGCGTCGCGATAGAGGGCCTGGGCGGCGACGTTGTCGGCGGCCACTTCCAGCAGAAGCCGGGCGCCGCCCGCTCGCGCCAAACGGTCCGCAACCGCGGCCAGTAGCGACCGGCCGATCCCGTGCCGCCGGAACCGCGGCAGTACGCCCAGCGTCAGGATTTCCGCTTCCGCGCCCGTGGCCAGCGCGATGGCCAGTCCGACCGGCTGCGCGGCCGCCACGGCGAGGAGGCCGAAGCTCCCGGGCATCGCGAGGAGCCCGGCGATCGACGTTTCGTTCCAGGGCTGCTCGAAGCTCGCCGCATGGAGCGCGGCGGCAATGGCGATCTCGAAGGGATCCAGCGGCCGCACTGTTGCCGTTGCCGGGACGATCCGGGTCATGGTCGCCCCGCCGGCGCAGTCTTGTCGGCCAGGCCGGGCATCCGCACGTCCGGCGCCCGCAAGTAGAGCGGAACCGGCGGAAGGCCGCCGCCGACAGCGATCAGGCGCGCCGCGAGCGGCGCCACGTGGACCGCATCGGGGCCTTGCCCATCCTGCGCGTACGCCGCATCCGGCCGCGCCAGTGCGAGGTGCGGGCGAACGAGAGCGATCCCGTCGCCGGCAAGGAGGACCGGCGCGGCGGGCAGGAACCCTGCCGCCGCAACCGGCGCCAACACGGCGGGCGGACCGATCGGCTCGAGTGCGCCCGAAAAGCGCTGCGCGAAGACATCGCCCCGCTTCGAATCGATGAGCACGACGACCACTCTCTCCGGCGGGACCGGCGGCAGCGCCGCCGCCACGGCCGCGAACGTCGTGACGCCGACGACGGGAATGCCGGCCGCGAGGCCGATGCCGCGGGCCGTCGCCAGGCCGATGCGAATCCCCGTGAAGGCACCGGGACCGACGGTGACGGCCACCGCATCGAGCGACCGCAACGATTCCACGGCATCCGCCAAGGTCGCGACGATCATCGGCATCAGCGCCTCGGCATGCCCGCGCTCCATCGCCGCATAGCGTGAAGCGACAACCGCATCGCGGCGCCACAGGGCCGCCGAGCAGGCGCCCGCCGACGCGTCGATCGCGAGAATTCTCTCAGCAGTCAGCACGAAGGTCCCGACAAGGGCCGCCGGCGATCGCCTTCTGCATCACGGCGTTGCAGTCGCTCGCCATCATGCTACGAGTGTGGCGCCGGCCGGTCACGGACGCCGGCACACAGGGAGGATTCGCCGCTGCATGGAACTCGTCGCCATCGGCCCGCCCAGCCACGACGTCATCATAGCGCTGGCCTACGCCACCGCAAAAAACATCACGGGCAAGCCGATCTATCGCCATGCCCGCTGCTACCTGCATCGCGACGCGGCCGACGCCCTGACGCGGGCTATCGCTCTGGCGGCCGTGCTCGGCTATCGCCTGAAGCTCTTCGACGCGTTCCGGCCGAGCGAGGCGCAATGGACGCTGTGGACCAAGGATCCCAACCCGGAGTTCCTCGCCGATCCGCGGCGCGGCTCGCCGCATTCGCGGGGCGTCGCGGTCGACCTCACGCTCGTCGACGCTGCCGGCGCGGAACTCGACATGGGCACCGGTTTCGATGACTTCACGCCCCGCGCCCACCATGCCCATCCCGCCGTATCGGCTGCCGCGCAACGCAACCGTGCGCTGCTCCTGGGCATCATGACGGCCGCCGGCTGGGATTTCTATCGCAACGAGTGGTGGCACTACCAACTGTTCAATGCGCGGCGCTATCCGCTCTACAGCGATTCCTCCCTGAAGCAGGGGCTGATGTAGCGCCCCCTGGGGAGGCGGCGGACCCGGCTAGAGGATCTTGCACGCCTCGTCGAACTCCAGCCGCGGCGCCCGCTCGCGGAGCTTGGCGCCATCGCCGTAGCCGAGATTGCAGAGGAAGTTCGACTTGACGGTATCGTCAGGAAAGAATTCCGCGTCGACCTTGGCATTGTCGAACCCGGACATGGGGCCACAGTCGAGGCCTACCGCGCGCGCCGCGACGACGAAATAGGCGCCCTGCAGGGCGCCGTTGCGGAAGGCCGTGCTGCGGATCAGCTCGTCCTTGCCGGCGAACCAGCTGCGCGCATCGGCGAACGGATAGAGGCGCGGCAGCAGCTCGTAGAACTTCAGGTCGTAGGCGAAGATCGCCGTCACGGGCGCCGCCATCGTCTGTTCGACGTTGCCCTCCGAGAGCGCCGGCCGCAGCCGCTCCTTGGCCGCGCGCGACTTCACGAAGACGACCCGCATGGGGCTGCAGTTGGCGCTCGTCGGCGCCATGCGGGCGAGGTCATAGGCCGCCTGCAGGACGACATCGCTGACCGGCTCGTTCGTCCACGAGCGGTGCGTGCGCGCCTGACGGAAAATCCGATCCAGCGCGTCGTCGCTGATGATCTTGCTCATGCCTGCCAATGCCCCCTGCGTCCGATCGGCCGGCATCGCAGCCCGGTCGGCCGGCGATGCCGCCCCGCCGCGCGCTACTGAACGGCGCGGACCTCGACGACCTCCGGCACGTAATGCTTCAGCATGTTCTCGATCCCCATGCGCAGCGTCGCGGTCGAGCTCGGGCAGCCGGAGCAGGAGCCCTGCAGCCGCACGTAGACCACGCCCTTCTCGAAGCCGCGGTAGATGATGTCGCCACCGTCCTGAGCCACCGCCGGACGCACGCGCGTATCGAGCAGCTCTTTGATCTGGAGGACCAGTTCGTTGTCCTCCTCGACTTCGACGCTCACGTCCGGTGTCGCTGCGTCAGCCAGCAGTACAGGCCGATTGGCCGTGAAATGCTCCATGATGATGCCCAGCAGTGCCGGCTTCAGCAGGTACCATTCCTTTTCGCTTTGCTTGGTTACCGTGATGAAATCACTGCCGAGGAAGACACCCCTGACGCCCTCGACCTGGAACAGGCGCTCCGCAAGCGGCGAACGACGTGCCGATTCGAGATCGGGCATGTCGGCCGTACCCGTCGCGAGCACCGGCCGGCCGGGCAGGAACTTAAGCGTCGCAGGATTGGGGGTTTCTTCAGTCTGGATGAACATCGCAACTCTCCGGGCGCCGCGCATGGGCCGCTGCTCTCTGGAAGATGGGTTATACACCGCCTATCTTCAACGACAAGCACCTTGTCGGCCCGATATTAAGCGGTACATTACGAGTTAGTATTTGTTTACAGTGACTTGCTGCAAATGAAAGAGGCGCGGCCGAATTCGCCTGGTTCTCTGGAGGGCGACGACGTCGCCGGGTGGCTTCTACGCGAAGCCCGCGATCTCCCGGACAGCCGCGCCGTGATCGCCGAACTCTGCCGGCGCTTGACAGCGAGCGGTTTTCCTCTCTACCGCCTCTTCGTGACCGCCCGCACGCTGCATCCGCAGGTCGCGGCCATCGGCTATCAGTGGCGGCGCGGCGATGCGGAGGCCAGCGAGACGCCGCGCCAGCACGGCATCGAGCAAACGGAGATCTACCTCAGCAGTCCGATCAAGCTGATCCACGAAGGGGCCCCGGAGGTCCGTTGGCGACTCAGCGATCGCGCCAACGCTCTCGACTTCCCGATCCTCACCGAACTGCGGGCCGACGGCGTCTCCGACTACCTCGTGCTGCCGCTGCGCTTCAGCGGACGGCGGGTCAATGCGATCAGCATCGCCACCGACCATGCCGGCGGCTTTTCCGATGCCGAGGTGTCGCGCTGGCGGACCTTGGCGCAGATGCTCTCCCTCGTGCTCGAGGTGAAGGAGACGAAGCGCGTCAGCAAGACGCTGCTCGAGATCTACCTCGGCCGCGATGCCGGTCATCGCGTTCTCGGCGGTCTCGTGCAGCGCGGCGACGGCATCACGCTGGCCGCCGCCCTGTGGTACTGCGACCTGCGGGGCTTCACGGCCACGGCCCTCACGCTTCCCGCCGACGCCGTGATCCGTCTCCTCAACGACTATTTCGAATGCATGGCCGGCCCCGTGCATCGGCATGGCGGCGAGGTGCTGAAGTTCGTCGGCGACGCCATGCTGGCGATCTTTCCGATCGCCGACGATCTCGATCGCGACCGCGCCTGCCTGACGGCGCTGGCAGCCGCCGAGGAGGCGCTGGCCGATCTGGAGCGCCTCAATGCCGACCGCCGCCAGGCCGGAAAGGCGATTCTCCAGGCGGGCATCGCGCTTCATACCGGCGCGGTCATGTACGGCAATATCGGCGCTCCCGACCGCCTCGACTTCACGGTCATCGGCCCGGCCGTCAATCTGGTCACGCATCTCGAGCGGCTGTGCGGCGAACTCGGCCGGTCCCTGCTCGCCTCGGCGCGCTTCGCCTCGCCCTGCGGCTCGAAGCTGGTTCCGATCGGGCGCTTCCGGTTGCGCGGGTCCGACGATGAGCAGGAAGTCTTCGCCTTGCCGCCGGCCGCAACGGAGCAGCCGGCGGTCATGGAACGGGCGGCATCGTGACCGATGCAGAGCCTGGCGGCCGCGCCGCGTCGATCGGCGATTGGCTGCTCGGTGAGGGACGCCGGTTCGCGACCGCGGGCGACCTGCTGGGTGCGCTGTGCGCGCGGCTGCTGGCCGAGGGCGTGCCGCTCGATCGCGCCGGCCTGCATATTCGGACCCTGAATCCGCAGGTCCGCGGCAGCCGTCTCCTGTGGCAACAGGGCGTGCCCGTGCCGCTCGAGACCAGCTACGGCTTCGACAGCACGGTCGCCGATTCCTACGAACGCAGCCCGCTCTACCGCGTGCAGCAAACCGGCGAGACGGTGCGCCGGCGCCTCGCCGATCCTGTGGCAGAGGACGACTTTCCCATCGTCGCCGAGCTGCGGGCGGAAGGCATCACGGACTACGTCGTCCTGCCCCTGGTCTTCGGCTCGGGCCAGATCCAGGCGGCGACGTGGGCCTCGCGGCACCCCGACGGATTCGAGGACAGGCATCTGCGCGCGCTCCGCGATCTCCTGCCGGCTCTTGCCGCGCTGCTGGAGGCGCACGAGCTGCGACGGACGACGCGCACGCTGCTGGAGACCTATCTGGGCCAGCAAGCGGGGCGACGTGTCCTCAACGGCACGATCCGCCGTGGCGACGGACAGACCCTGGCGGCGGCGCTCTGGTACTGCGATCTGCGCGGCTTCACGGCCATGTCCAACGAACTGCCGCGCGACGAGTTGATCGCGGTCCTCAACGATTATTTCGAGTGCGTGACCGGACCCGTGCACGCGCATGGCGGCGAAGTCCTCAAGTTCATCGGCGATTCCGTGCTGGCGATCTTTCCGATCGCCGACGATCTCGACCGCGACCGCGCCTGCCGGACAGCCCTCGCCGCCGCGGAGGCCGCCCTGGGCGATCTCGGGGGGCTCAACGCCGCGCGCCGCGCCGCCGGCAAGAGCAGACTCGCGGTCGGCATCGGGCTCCACGTCGGCGGCGTCATGTACGGCAATATCGGAGCGCCCAACCGGCTCGACTTCACCGTCGTCGGACCCGCCGTCAACATGGTGACGCGCATCGAGGGCCTGTGCGTCGAACTCGGCCGGGCGCTGCTGGCGTCGGCGATGTTCGCTTCGCCGTGCGGCTCCAAGCTCGTTCCAGTCGGCCACTACCGGCTGAAGGGCATCGCCGATCCGCAGGAAATCTTCGGCCTGCCGTAGTCGAAGACCTTGGGCTCAGGAAGCCGACATTTTCCGGCCCCTCCCAGAACGACAGAGCCATGGTGGAGAGACCAGCCCTCTACGTCAGATATCTTGTCTCCAGGTGGCGCTTGAACACGGCGGGATCGAGAGGCCGGCCGGTGGCGCGGGTCAGGAGTTCACGCGTCGAGAGGCGCGAGCCGTGGCCGTGCACGTTCTCGCGCAGCCAGCCGAGCAGCGGCGAGAAATCGCCCTTCCCGATCGCCGCCGGGATCTCCGGCTTCGCCCGGCAGGCAGCCTCGAAGAGTTGCGCCGCCGTCATGGCGCCGAGCGTGTAGGTCGGGAAGTAGCCGAAGGCGCCCTCGAACCAGTGGATGTCCTGCAGGCAGCCCTGGCGATCGTCCGGCGGCTCGATGCCGAGCAGTTCCTGCATGCCGGCCTTCCAGGCCGCCGGGAGATCGTCGAGCGTCATGTCGCCGCCGATGAGCGCACGTTCGAGCCGGTAGCGCAGGATGACGTGCGCCGGATAGGTCACCTCGTCGGCGTCGACGCGGATGTAGCCGGGCCGCACCCGGGTGTAGAGGCGCTGGAAGTTGTCGGCGTCCCAACCGCGGCCGTTGCCGCCGAAGGCCGCGCGCGCCAGCGGCAGCATGAATTCGATGAACGGCCGCGAGCGGCAGGCCTGCATCTCCATGAGCAGCGACTGGCTCTCATGCAGGCTCATGCCGCGCGACTGGCCGACCGGCTGGTGGCGCCAAGCCGGCGGCAGGCCGCGCTCGTAGAGAGCATGCCCGGTCTCGTGGATGACACCCATCAGCGAGTGGGTGAAATCGTCGTCGTTGTAGCGCGTGGTGATGCGCGCATCGTCGGGCACGCCGCCGCTGAACGGGTGCAGGCTGACGTCGAGCCGGCCATGCTCGAAATCGAAGCCCATGGCGCGCATCAGCGACTCGCCGAGCTCCCGCTGCTTCGCGATGGGAAACGGTCCTTGCGGGAGCACCGGCGCCGGTTGCCGCGCCTGCTTCTCGATCGCGCGGGCGCGAATCTCGGGCAGGAACGTCGACAGCGCACGGAACACCTCGTCGATCTCGGCCGCGCTGCCGCCGGGCTCGTATTCGTCGAGCAGCGCGTCGTAGGGTGCGCAGTTCAGCTTCGCCGCCTTTGCCGCCGCCGCCTCGCGCACCAGCCGCAGCACCTCGGCCAGCGCCGGCTTGATCATCGCGAAATCCGCCGCCGGCCGGGCCTTGCGCCAGACCTGCTCGCAGGCGACGGCGGCCTTCGACAGCGCCTCGACGAGACGCGCGTCGAGCGCCGTCGCATGGATCCACTGGCGGCGCATCTCCGCGAGATTGGCAGCTTCCCACTCGTCGAGATTGACGCGCTCGCCCTCGGCGCGGTCGAGCAGGTCGCTGACCGCCGGGTCGGCCAGCAGGCCGTGGCAGACCACCTGCAGCGCCGCCATCTGCTCGGCCCGTGCCGCCGCCCCGCCCGCCGGCATCATCGCCGCCATGTCCCACTGCAGCACGCCGAGGGCGTTGCGCAGGGCATAGAGACGGTGGAAGCGGGATTCGAGCTCGCGATAGGCGGACATGCGGGTGACGGCTCCTTTACGAGGGGTCTGATAGTATTAGCGGGCAGACAGGCTCAAGGGGAGACCGAACTTGGCCCGCATCTTTGCGGAGCGCCAGGCGCGCGCCAGGCGCCAGATGAAGTGGACGCTCGTCTTGAGCGCCTGCTTCTTCGCCGCGCTTGCCGTCTTCATGGGGCATGAGAGGCACCTCGCTGCCGCTGCTGCGCTCGGTCTCCTCTCGGT
>JBKOWC010000114.1:0-6540 GCA_046724215.1 Pseudomonadota bacterium
CGCGCGCTTCCTCGCGGAGACCCTGTTCCGCACCTCCGATCTGGCGCTCGCTGCCGCCGAGAAGAAGCGGCGCGCCGCCGAGCTCTCCGGCAACGTCATGCTGTGGAAGATCACGGAAGACCTGATCTTCACCGATCCCTACCGCATCGCCGAGCTGAACCGCTGGACCTCGCCGCAGCTCGATCCGGACGCCGCAGCCGTCCGCGCCGACGTCGCGCTCAAGACCGCGATCTCCCGGCTCAAGGAGAAGTTTCTCTGCGACACCGAAGCGATGATCCACGGCGATCTGCATACCGGCTCGATCATGGTCACCGCGGAGTCGACCAAGGTGATCGATCCGGAATTCGTCATGTACGGCCCCATGGGCTTCGATACCGGCGCCGTCATCGGCAACCTGCTGCTGTCCTTCTACAGCCAGGACGGCCACGCCGAGGCGCCCGGTGCCCGCCGCGACTACCAGGAATGGATTCTGGCGCAGGCCGAGGCCGTGTGGAGCGAGTTCGCCGCGCGCTTCCTCGCGCTGTGGAACAGCGACGCCGCGGCCGGCGACGCCTATCCGAAGGCGCTCTTCCCGGACGAGGCCGACCGCCGCGCCTTCGCCGACATGCAGGAGAGCTACATGCGCCGGCTCTTCGCCGACACCCTCGGCTTCGCCGCCGCGAAGATGATCCGCCGCATCCTCGGTCTCGCCCATGTGCTTGATCTCGAGAGCATCGCTGACAAGGACAGGCGGGCCCAATGTGAACGCCGCGCCTTGCGTCTCGCTCGCGCGCTCATGGTCGAGACGGCGCGCTTCGGTTCGATCCGCGACGTCACGCAATCAGCGAGAGAAGTGCTGGCGGCGCGCGGCTGAGCCGTCTGCGGCGAAGAGACGCTACCGCCGCACGCCGACCTCGTCCAGATGATCGAGCAGGTCCTGCGGGTCCGCGTAGACCCGGTAGGCTCCGGCCCGCTCCAGCTCGTCCTGGCCGTAGCCGCCGGAGAGCAGGCCCACTCCGAGCGCGCCGGCGCGGCGCGCCGCGAGCAGGTCCCAGACGCTGTCGCCCACGACGACCGAATTCCGGATGTCGATGCTGAGTCGCCCGGCGGCGGCGAGGAAGAGATCGGGATCCGGTTTGGCGTAGCGCACCTGATCGCGTGTCACGATTGGAATCTTGTCTGCATCGAGTCCCAGCTTCGACACGGTCACGCGCGCGCTCCCCATGCGGCCGCTGGTCGCGATGGCCCAGGGCACGTGCTTGGCGGTCAGATAGTCCAGGAGTTCGCGCGCACCCGGCAGCGGCCGCACCTGCGCCGCGTGATGGCCCTTATAGGTCGCGGCGTGCGCATCGCGCAGACGCTGGCCGCGCTCCTCGGTCATCTCCACGTCCGTTTCGCGCAGCAGCGCGTTGGTGAAGAGACCGCCGCTCATGCCGATGCGGCGATGGATGCGCCACACCGAGAGCTCGATGCCTTCCGCCTGCAGCGCCTCGTGCCAGGACAGCACGTGCTGGTAAACGCTGTCGACGAGCGTGCCGTCGAGATCGAACAGGAACCCGGCCACGCCGGCGTCGTTCGTGCTGCTGCCCTGGTTCGTCATTCTCGCTCTCTCCTCGGTGTCGTGCAGGAGCAATGAACCACAGGCGCGCGGAAAAATGTAGAGGCGACCGCCGGTCGCCCTACGAAGTCCCTGGAGTTACACCACCACATCCACCACGACCGGGACATGGTCGCTGAGGCCGTTGCCGCACCAGGCCTCGAAGCTGCCGACGCTCATCTCGCGCAGGCCCGCGGCCCAGGCGCGCGGCAGGAAGATGTAGTCAATGTGATAGGTCGGGCCGTCCTTCCTGCGGTCGCGCCAGTAGAGCGTCGGCATGGTCTCGGCGCCTTGCCTCTCGCTCCGCGCATGATGATAGGCGCTCACCAGGCCGTAGCGCTCGAGGAGGGCCACCGCATGCGCATGATTGATGAGATAGCCGGGCTTGTCCCAGAAGATGTTGTTGTTGAAGTCGCCGGCCACGACCGCCGGTCCGCGGCCGAGGAAGTCCCGGTAGTCACGCGTGAGCGCGAGCCGCAGCGGCCCGGGCTGGCGCTTGCGCCGGATGCCGTCGCTGAAGTTCTGCGCCCACACCGCCAACAGGTTGAACGCCGTCGGACCTTCAATCCGGATCGGCGCGATGAAGCGCAGCGAGCGCCGGTAGGACTCCGCGGCCAGTCGCGCGCGATAGCCGTTGAAGGCGAGCACCGCGAGTCCCTTGTCGCGGTTGGCACCACTCCACACCGGCTCGCCGCCGCGCGCCTCGGCGCCGAGCCGCGCCGCCAGCCGCTCCGGCGACGCGCATTCCGAGAGCACCGCCACGTCCGGCTTGAGCGCCAGCAGCGCCTCCAGCTTGCGATGCAGCGCCATGTTGCAGTTCCAGGCGACGATGCGCATGGCGTGCCGCCTGCTAGTCGCGTTGCGCCGCGGCTGGTCGCGTCGCGCGCGGCTTGCTCCGTCGTTGCTGGAGGCGATCCTGCCTCATCGCTCGCGGTCCCTCCCGGTCCGCAGGTTTACAGGATGTGCAGGGTCTCGCCCACCACCTCGAGGACTGAGTGAAATATGCCGGACCAGGTGCCAGCCGTCCGGTTGAAGGTCGTCAGTCCTTCATCAGGCGGCGCTCATAGTCGGCGACGAAGGCGCGTTTGCCGCGGGTGACCACCGCGTGTCCTTCGGCTTCGAGGCGCTTCTTCTGTCCCACAAGGCCGCCCGGATATTTGAGATTGATCTCCCCGTCCCGTTTCAGCGTCCGCCAGTAGGGCGTGACGCGTTTGCAGCCGGCGGCCTCGTCTTCGGCGGCGGCGTGCGCGGCGATGCTGGCGAAGATGCCGGTGGTGATGCGGCAGGCGACCGTCGTTCCGTGCTGTCGGGCGAGCGCCGCGCCGATCTGATTGACGGTGATGAGTTGGCCGCGCGGCACCCGCCGCATCAGCGCATCGACATCCCGCGGCGCCGGAATGACCATCGTGCCGGTGACGCCCCAGCGCTTGGCGATCGTCGGTATGATCGGCTCGACCCGCGGCAAGTCGTGACTCTCCGCCAGCTTCTCGCGGAAGGATTTCTTCGCCTTCATGACCCCTCCATTAACGATTGACGGCAGACCAACACAACGACTCGTGGCATTATTCCCGGCATCGACGGTCTTGGAGCACGACAGGCCGTATCACATCCTTCCCAGGTTCACTCAGGAAACGACGATGACGCCGCTGCAGCGGGCCGAGCTGTCGCTAGAGGGCCCCTCCATCGGCGATGCCTTCGGCCAGCAATTCTTCGGCAAGTCGGACATCATGCTCGCGCTCATCGAGCGGCGGGCCCTCCCGGCGCCGCCCTGGCACTTCACCGACGATACGGTGATGGCGATCGGCATCGTCGAGACGCTGCGCCAGCACGGCGCGATCGATCAGGACTACTTGGCCGACCGCTTTGCCGTCAATTTCCAGAGGAACCCGGGACGCGGATATGGCGCGATGGCGCGCTACGTCCTCAGCGAGTTGTGGGACGGCAGCGATTGGCGCGTCGTCGCGCCGGCCGTCTTCAGCGGCGGCGGTTCCTATGGCAATGGCGGCGCCATGCGCGTTGCGCCGCTCGGCGCCTACTTCGCCGACGATATCGAGTCACGCCCGGCGGTCAGCGGAGGTCACCCACAGTCACGCGGAAGGGCAGGCTGGCGCCGTTGCCATCGCCGCCGCCGCGGCGTGGGCGTGGAACAGCCGCGGCGCGAAGGCGCCCTCGGCCGGCGCCGACATGCTCGACTTCGTGCTTCCCTCGGTCCCCGAGGGCGAAACCAAGGCAGGTATCGCGCGGGCCCGTGCCATGCCGTTCAGCACGCCTGTCGCCGACGCCGCCGAGCAGCTGGGCAATGGCAGCATGGTCTCGTCGCAGGATACCGTGCCGCTCACGCTCTGGTGCGCGGCGCGCCACCTCGACGATTTCGAGACGGCGATGTGGGAGACGGTCAGCGCGCTCGGCGACCGCGATACGACCTGCGCGATGGTCGGCAGCATCGTCGCGCTCCGAGTCGGCCACGACGGCATTCCACCCGAGTGGACGTCGGCCCGCGAATCTCTCGTCGATTGGCGATAGCTCGGCCCGTCACCGGTCCCGATCATCCGGCGCCGACGTGCGATACCGCTCGAGCAGGCGCGCGAAGCTGGCGTGCAGCGCCGCTTCGATCTCCGGGCGATGCTCCAGCCGGCTGAGCGTGAGCGCCGTCGCTTCCAGCGTCGAGAGTCCTTCGCGGCGCGGCTCGCGGCGGAGCTTGCCGTAGAGCGACGGCCGGCGCGGCCGCAGCACCAGTCGCTTCGCCTTCAGCACCCACGGATTGCGCCACCACAGCGTCTTCGCCTGGCTCCAGCTGCCGTCGAAGACGACGATGCCCTCGATGTCGGCGAGCGCGGCGTCCTGGTCCGCGACCGGCTTGCCCTTCTTGTCGACCACGGCGATCTCACGCCCCGGCGGAACGTCGGCGGCGCGGGCCGAGCCAAGGTGCAGGATCGCCCAGCGCCGCGCATCGGCCGGGCGGCCGAGCGCCTTCGCCAGGCTCGCCCAGGACAGGCCGACCCTGAAGACGGCGTTCCTGAAATGGAGCGCCGTCAGGCGCGCCGTGCCGAGCGTCTTATCCTGCTCCTGCGGGTGCTGCAGGATGAGGAGGGCGATGCGGTTGTCGATCGGCACGATGCCCGCGCAGACGCAGAGCGACAACGGCTTGCCGCAGCGCGGGCAGTCCGCGATCGGCGCTTCGGCAACCGTCATGATGGAGCCTCAGCGGCAAGGCCGGCAACCTCGTAGGCCGCGCGGCACCAGTCCGGTTCCGCCGCGAACCACTTGCCGAACCGCCACTCCGGCCCCGCTTGTGCCATGTCGTAGGGATCGCCGTTCGGCACCTCGATCCGCGTCCTGGCACCGAGCCGATCGGCTTCGGCACGTGCCGGTTCGGCAAGGCGCAGGGCGTAACCCAGCGTCCCCGTGGCATGGCCGAAGATGACGCCCGTCTGCGGATGCACGAGCGCCGGCTTGCCGTAGACGACCCAGCGGCAGTCCGCGGGCAATGCCGCGTTGAGCTGCCACAACCGCTCGACGAGATCGGGATGCGTGCCGAGGTGCATCCGCGGGTCGGCCACCGAGTCCAGGGATTGGCTCGCCGGCTTATCCGAATCCTTGGGGCGGCTCATGATGTGCGCGACCTTCTGCGCCAGGTCCGGCGGCGGCTTGCCGCGGTAGGCGCGCAGCAGCCGTGCCGTCACGATTTCCGCCGTCAGCTCCGGCGGCCGCAGGAATGCCAGGGCCGGGCCGTTGCGGGGATCGTCGAGGGCCACGCCGCGATGGGTCATCTCCGATCCCTAGCGTTTTCGCGCGTTCGTGACACCCGTCACTGCCGGCGCCCGCCCCGGCTGCCAAGTTCGGCCCGGAAAGCTGCCATCGGTGTGCTGGAGGTCGTGATGGAGTCCTGGTGGTCGGAAGCGACGAAACTCGAGTTCAAGTGGCAGAACGGGGGCACCTACACCGGCGGGCCATTCCGGGGCGTCATCCACACCACGGAGTACACGTGGTACACGCCGTCGAAGACGATCTACTACAAGCACTACGACCCGCCGCACTTCACGATGGTGATGGAGTCGGCCGGCGTCAATGTCTACCAGCATTTTCCGATCACGGTGGCGTCCCGTGCGCTCGAGAACCGCCGCGGCGGCGTCGAGACCAACACGCGCTCGGCCATCCAGATCGAAATCGCCTGGACCGCCGCGGACATCGCGAACCTGCCGGAGGCGATGATCGAGCGCCTCTGGGACTGGATGCGCTGGGTCGAGACGCAGACCGGAATGAAGGGCTGGAACTACCCGCAGTTCCGCGGCATCGAGGCGAAAGGCCTCGACGGCGTCGGCCGCATGACCAACGACGAGTGGAACGCCTTCGAGGGCTGGTGCGGCCACCAGCACGTCCCGGAGAACGAGCACTGGGATCCCGGCGAGCTCGACATGGGCGCGCTCATGCGCATCAAGCGTCCGGGCTCGCCCATCAGCTGCCAGGTCGCCGACTGGATCTGAACGGGCGCCGGCGGCGCCCTTCGGGTTGACTCCGGGGAAACGGTAAGTATTTTTACCGTCTCCCTGTCGAGTGGGTTCATGCCGAAGCGGTCCGCGCCGCCCGAGAGTTCCTTCGATCGGCCGGCCGACGCCGTCGCCGTGCCGGCGACGCACCGTGTGCCATCGTTCCTGTCGTATCTGCTCCGCCAGGTCTGCCTGGGGATCATGACGGAGGTGTTGACGCCGGCCGATCTGCGGCCGGTCGAATACGCCATCCTCACGACGGTCGATGCCGAGCCCGGCCTCGACCAGCGCCGGCTCGCCGCACGGCTCGCCATCGACAAGATGAGCGCCAGCCAGCTCGTCGCCCGGCTCGAGCGGAAGGGCTTCGTTCGCCGCCGCGTCGACCGGACGGACCGGCGGGCGCGCCGGCTGCATCTGACGCCGAAGGGCCGGGCGCTTCGCCGACGCCTGCAGCCGGGCGCGCTCGCTGCGCAGGAC
>JBKOWC010000194.1:0-10849 GCA_046724215.1 Pseudomonadota bacterium
CCGCAGGGACCGCTGGCGTCGCCAGCGTCGGCTTTGTCGGATCCTCGGCGAACGCCTGCCGCACCTCACCGGTCGGATCCACCGACTTCTCGATCTCCTGGTTGATGTTGCGGCGCGCGTCCTCGACGGCCTTGCGCGCCTCGTCGAGTTCCGCCTCGCGGATCAGGTCATCAACGCCCGACTGGAATTCGCGCGCCAGTTTGCGCGCCTGCTTCATCCAATAGGCGAACGTCTTGAGCGCTCCGGGCAGCTCCTTCGGCCCGATGGCGACGAGAGCCACCACGCCGATGATGATGATCTCGGACATGCTGAGGTCGAACATCTAGGATCACACCTGGACTCTCGCCGCGGCGGCAAGACAAGAAAACGTCAGCCGGCCGCCTTGTCCTTATGCCCGACGACGTCGCCCTCGATGACCTTGCCGGACGATGCGTCGATCTGCTGCTCCTTGCTGTCGTCCTTCATGTTCTTCTTGAAGGCTTTGATGCCCTGGGCGAGGTCGCCCATGATGCTCGAGATCTTGCCGCGACCGCCGAACAGCACGAGGACGATCACGAGCACGACCAGCCAATGCCAAAGGCTAAACGATCCCATTGCTTCGGTGCTCCTTGTTGGATGTGCCCGCCGCGTGCGCGCGGCGGACTATGGCAAAAAGCTCCCGACGCCGCAACGCGGGCCTTCTGCCGCCAGCTTACAGGCTATTTAGGGCCCCCGGACAGGGAAATCAAAGGCCTGCCGATGAATATTAACCAAGCGCCGGATGCGATCAGTCTTCTTCCGGCAGTTCGCCCAGCGCCGCCACGAGGGCCGCCTCGTCCAATGCGTCAGCCGTCGCGCTGTCGCCTTCATCCTCATCGGCGTGGCCGGAGTCGGTCCCGTCGTGGTTGGCCGGGCGGGCCGTATCGGCCAGGGCCTGGGCACCGAGCGACGAGATGGCCGAGCGGACGTCGAGCAGGCCGGCTGCCTTCAGCTCCTCCACGCCGGGCAGGGCCTCGAGGCTCTCGAGACCGAAGTGATCGAGGAATTCCGTGGTGGTGATCCAGGTGACCGGCCGGCCCGGCGTCCGCCGGCGCCCTTTCGGCCGCACCCAGCCGATCTCCAGAAGCGTGTCCAGGGTGCCTTTGGAGAGAGCGACGCCGCGCACTTCCTCCACCTCGGCCCGCGTCACCGGCTGGTGGTAGGCAATCACTGCAAGCGTCTCGAGCGCCGCGCGCGACAGCCTCCGCGTCACCCTCTGCTCGATCTGCAGGCGCGACCCGAGATCGGGGGCGGTGCGAAACGCCCATTTGTCGTCGAGGTGCACCAGGTTGACGCCCCGGTTCGCGTAGAGGGTGGCCAGTTCCTGCAGCAGGTCCGGCAGGTTCGTTCCGTCTGGCAGGCGGGCCGCGAGGCCCGCCTCCGGCACCGGCTCGGCGGAGGCGAAAATCATCGCTTCGAGAACCCGAAGCTGCTGGAACCGGTCGTCGTCAGTCATGCTTCACCTGCGCGGGGCGCAAATAGATGGGACCAAACATCGCGTCCTGCCGCAGCTCGGCGCGGCCCGAACGCACCATCTCCAGGGTCGCCGCGAAGGTCGCGGCAACGGCCGAGCGGCCGCGGATGCCCTCCAGCCAATCGCCCGGAAGGAAGCTCGCCAGGGTGCGCCAATCGAGCGACCGCCCGAGCATGTCGCCCAGGCGCTGCAGCGCATCGTCCATCGAATAGATTTCGGTCGGCAGGATGTGCAGCGTCCCCGCCTGCCGTCGGGTCGCAATGGCGCCGTAGGCCCGCAGAAGATCGTAGAGCTTCACCGCATAGACGGGCGTTTGCACGACCGGAACCGACTCGGGCGCGCCGCGGGCGAAGAAGTCCTGGCCGAGCTGGGCAAGCGCCATGAGCCGGCCGGCCGCCGCGCGCATCGCCTCGAGACGCTGCAGCTGAAACGCCAGGGCCGCCGCCATCTGCGCGCCCGTGGGCTCGCCGTCGACCGTCTCGGGTTCCGGCAGCAGCAGCCGGGATTTGAGATAGGCGAGCCAGGCCGCCATGACCAGATAGTCGGCGGCCAGCTCGAGCCGCAGGCGCCGGGCGCGCGCGACGAACGAGAGATACTGATCGGCAAGGTCGAGAATGGAGATCTTCGTCAGGTCGACCTTCTGATCGCGCGCCAGGTTCAGCAGCACGTCGATCGGCCCCTCGTAGCCGTCGAGGTCGAGCACGAACTGCGAGTCGCTGGTGCCGGTCGTGCCGGTATCCTCGAAGGCTTCGTCCAAAGGAATGATGGCCATCCCCACGCGTCCTAGCCGAGACCCGTAATCACTGCAATCAGGTGCAACAGATAGCCCACCGGACCGCGCATCATCCAGCCAATAATATCCAGGTTCACGCCGAGATTCCGTCCGATCATGGGCAGGAGAAGGACGATGCCGATGACCAGGAGAAGCCCGTAGCGGAAGAGGTGTTGATAGGCCCGCGCCAGGTCGTTCGGCAGCAGACACAGCACGACCCGGCTGCCGTCGAGCGGCGGGATCGGCAGCATGTTGAAGACCGCGAGCGACACGTTGAGCAGGACGGAATTGACGAGCGTCCGATGCGTCCACAGGGCGGCAGCCTCGGTGGGAAGCAACCCGACGAGATGCAGAAGGAAGGCGGACACGATGGCAATGAGAAGGTTGGCGCCGGGGCCTGCTGCCGAGACGAGAATCGAATCGCGTCGTTGATGGCGCAGGTTGGCGACGCGAACCGGAACCGGCTTGGCATAGCCGAACAGAAAGGATGAACCGGACAGCAGCAACATGCCCGGCAGGATCACCGTGCCGAAAGGGTCGATGTGTCGAAACGGATTCGCCGAGACGCGGCCAAGGCGGTACGCGGTGTCGTCGCCAAGGCGCCAGGCGACGAAGCCGTGCGCGGCTTCGTGCAGGGTCACGGCGAGCAAGACCGGCAGAATCCAGATGGAGACGGTGTAGGTGTCGATGGATGGAAGAAGCGGCATCACCTACGCCGTCGCCAGGAGGGTCTCGAGTCGTGCTTCCATCGCGGCGCCATCGAACAAGCCCGATTGCGGCGGCCCGGCGACGCCGCGAGCGAGCCGCGCGGCTGTCGCCGCCGTCACCGGACCAGCCGCTGCCGCTACCTCGCGCATCTCGTCGATCTTGCCGTTGCAATGCAGGGCCAGATCGCAACCCGCGGCCAAGGCACGCTCGGCGCGGCTGCCGATGCCTCCCTTGAGCGCTTCCATCGACAGGTCATCACTGACAAGCACGCCGTCGAAGCCGATCTCGCCTCTGATGATGTCGGCGATCACGGTTGGCGAGGTCGTCGCGGGTCGATCCGGATCGATGGCGGCAAAGACGACATGCGCGGTGATGGCCCAGGGCATATCGGCCAGCCGCTTGAACGGGATGAAGTCGGTGCGGCGCAGCTCATCGAGGCCGGCGTCGACGCGCGGCAGCTCCAAGTGACTATCCACGAGGGCGCGGCCATGGCCCGGCAGGTGTTTGATCACCGGCGTGATGCCGGTCGAGAGCAGCCCGTCGCATACGGCACGACCGAGGCGGGCGACGAGTTCCGGATCGGCGCCGAAGCCGCGATCGCCGACGACACTGTGGGCGCCGGGAATCTGCAGGTCCAGCACCGGCGCGCAGTCGACGGTGATGCCGAGGTCCGCCAGCTCGCGTCCCATGAGTTGGGCGTTGATTTTGGTGGCCTCGACGGCGACCTCGGGATCCTGGCCCGCGAGTGTGCCGAAGCGGCCGGCCGCCGGCGTGCGCCGCCACGCCGGGGGACGCAGGCGCGCGACCCGGCCGCCTTCCTGGTCGATCAGGACCGGCGCATCCGACCGGTTGATCGTCGCCCGCAGATCCTGCACCAGGCGGCGAACCTGCTCCGGCGTCTGGCAGTTGCGCTGGAAGAGGACGAAGCCGAGCGGGTCGGCGGCATGAAAGAACTCGGCCTCCGCGGCGGTGAGCGCCGGCCCGGAGCAGCCGAGAATGGCGGCGATCGGCATCGTCAATGCACGCTAGGGGGCCACGACCAGACAGCCCTGGTTCTTCCCCTTGAGGCGACCGCACGCGGCCTCGGCCGCGCTGCGTTCGGTGAACGGACCAGCCTGCACGCGATAGAGAGCGCCATCGGCGCCGCGGTCCAGCTTCACGACCTCCAGCTTCAATCCCTTGAGGACGTCCGGGTAGGTCTTGGTCAGTTTCTTCCACGCGGCCTGAGCCGCATCCGTCGACTTGACGGCCGCGAGCTGCACGCGGAACACCCCCGTCGCCATCGCGGTCTGCGTCGGCGTCGCGGCCACGTCGCCCGCCGCAGTGGATTGATCTGCCGCTGGAGGCGATGTCGACGATCCGGCTGCGGGCGCCACATCCAGGTCCGGCGCGGGGACGCTCGGAATGGCGGCCGGCTGGTTCTGAGCGCTGCCCTGGTTCTGGAGGTTACCCGGCTGAGTACCTGTCGCCGACGGCGGAGTCATCGGCGCTTCCGGCTGCGGCAGCAGAACTTCCTTCACCTGCGGCGGCTTCGCGCCGTTGATCTCGTTATAGACGCGCATGTCCTGGTTCGCGGTCTGCGCGCCGCCTTCCTGCTGCGGCCGCACCTTTTCCGGACCGGCGTCGGCCGCAATGTACGGGACGTCCCCGTTGGGCGCGGTCCGCCCCGTCAGCGCGTGATAGAGGAGCCAGGACGATCCGCCCAAGACCGCGACCGCGGCGACCGCGATCGCGGCCAACCAAGGGCGGCGGCCACTTTCGCCGTAGACGCGTTCTGGCGCTGCCGCGCGCGGAGTGCTACCGCCGGGCGAAGGCGGTATATCGGGTTCCGGCTCGTCGTCGATGGGCGGTTCGGCTTCGGGCAACAGGCTCGGCTGCGGCTCTCTTATCGCACGCAAGGTCGTGTCACGGTCAGGCTCCGGCTCGAAACCGGCGGGCCGCAGCTGATTCCGGCGGCGCAACAGCGCCGGACTCGCCGGATCGCCAGGCTCGAACTTGGGTTGCTTCGGCAACATCAGCGCATCTCCTCTACAGGGGTGACGCCCATGATCTCCAGACCCGATGCGATCACGGTGGCGGTCGCCTCGACGAGGGCGAGTCGCGCCGCCGTCAACGGGGCGTCGGCAGAAACCAGGAACCGCAGGCTTGCTTCGTCCTTGCCCTTGTTCCAAAGGCCGTGGAAGGCAGCCGCGACATCGGACAGGTAAAACGCGATGCGGTGCGGCTCGTGCGCCTCGGCGGCGGCCTCGACGAGGCGGGGCCAGCCAGCCAGCAGCTTGATCAAGCCCAGTTCCGCCGGATCGGCCAGGCGATCGAGCGGCGCCTTCGCGAGCGCCGCCGGCGTGCGGTCGATGGCGGGCATTTCCGCTTCGGCGTGGCGCATCACCGAGCGCGCCCGCGCATGCGCGTACTGGACATAGAACACCGGGTTATCGCGCGACTGCTCGACGACCTTGGTGAGGTCGAAGTCGAGCGGCGAGTCGTTCTTTCGCGTCAGCATGATGAAGCGGACCACGTCCTTGCCAACCTCATCGACGACGTCTTCCAGTGCTACAAACGTGCCGGCGCGCTTCGACATCTTCACGACCTCGCCGTTGCGCAGAAGGGTGACCAGTTGCACGATCTTGACGTCGAGGTCGCCCTTTCCGTCCGTAATGGCCTTCACCGCGGCCTGCATGCGCTTGATGTAGCCGAAATGGTCGGCACCCCAGACGTCGATCATGAGGGCGAAGCCGCGCCGGAACTTGTCGAAGTGATAGGCGATATCGTTGGCGAAATAGGTGCCGCTGCCGTCGGATTTCCTCAGCGGCCGGTCGACGTCGTCGCCGAATGCCGTGGCGCGGAACAACGTCTGCGGGCGCGGCTCCCAGTCCTCGACCGGCTTCCCCTTGGGCGGGTCGAGCGTGCCCGTGTAGATCAGGCCCCGATCGGTCAGCGCACTCACCGCATCCTCGACGCGACGCGCCGCAACGAGGGCCCGCTCGGAGGTGAAGACATCCTGGTGGATACCGAGCGCCGCAAGATCGCGCCGAATGAGATCCATCATCGCATCGATGGCGAACTGGCGCACCGGCGCCAGCCATTCGGCTTCCGGCGCGTCGTGCCATTTCCAGCCGTCCCTTTCCGCGAGCGCGCGGCCGGTATCTTTCAGATAGTCGCCTGGGTACAGGCCCTCGGGGATCTTGCCGATGTCGTCGCCGAGCGCCTCGCGATAGCGGAGATAGGTCGACCGCGCGAGTGTATCCACCTGCGCGCCGGCGTCGTTGATGTAGTACTCGCGGGTCACGCTGTAGCCGGCCTTGGCGAGCAGCGACGCGAGGGCGTCGCCGAAGACGGCGCCGCGCGCATGGGCGAGATGCAGCGGACCTGTCGGGTTGGTCGAGACGTACTCGACATTGACTTTCTGGCCGGCGCCGATCGTCGAGGCTCCGTACGAGCGCCCCGCCCGCAGCACGTCGGCGATTCGTTGCTGCCAGAACGAGTCCGCGATACGGAGATTGACGAATCCGGGACCGGCGACCGACGCCTCGGTAATCGCTTCAATCATCCGCAGCCGCTCGCACAGCATATCGGCAAGCTGACGCGGCTTCAGATTGGCCGCCTTGCTCAGCACCATCGCCGCGTTGGTGGAGAGATCGCCATGTCCGGCTTCGCGCGGCGGCTCGACCGTCACGCGGCCGAGGTCGAGCGTCGTCGGGAGGCGACCGGCCGCGGCCAGCTGTTCGATGGCGCCAACGATCTCGTCGCGAAAATGGCGGAACAGGTTCATCACGGTGGTGTGTAGGGGTCGAACAGCCGCCGATGTTCGTCGAGCGCGTAGCGATCGGTCATGCCGGCGATGTAGTCGGCGACAACGCGCGTGGTCCGCGGCTTGTCGTCGGCGTCGCACTGCTCGCGCCAGTCGGTCGGGAGGCACTCCGGTTCGTTCAGGTACAGGTCAAACAAATCGCGCACGACCCGGCGCGCCTTCGCCGTCATTCGGTTCACCCTGTGGTGACGATACATGCGCTCGAACAGGAAACGCTTGAGCGCCCGATCGTTCTCTGCCATCGCCGCCGAAAACCCGACGACGGGATGCCCGAGCCGACGCAAGGCGGCGGTCGAGCGAGGATGCGCCGCGTGAAGCCGGCGACGCGTCTCCTCTATCAGGTCGTTCACCATGCGGTCAATCAGACGGCTGACCGCCTCGTGGATGAGGCGCGCCCGCTCCAGGCCCGGATACCGGTCCATCACTTCGTCAAATACCGGGCCGACCAGCGGCACGTCCTTCAGATCCCCCACGTCGAACAGGCCGGCGCGCAAGCCGTCGTCGACGTCATGGTTGTTGTAGGCGATGTCGTCGGACAGTGCCGCCACTTGCGCTTCCGGGCCGGGCCATGTCTCCAGCTCCAGATCCCGGCCGTTCGCGCAATAGTCGGCGATTGTGGCGGGAACGGGGCGCCCGCGGTGCCGCTCCGCCGCCGCCGGCCCGACGAGCGGTCCGTTGTGCTTGACGACGCCCTCGAGACATTCCCAGGTCAGATTGAGACCGTCGAATGCGGCATAGCGGCGTTCGAGCAGCGTCAGGACGCGGAAGGTCTGTTCGTTGTGGTCGAACCCGCCAAACGGCTGCATCGCTTCATTGAGCGCCTGCTCGCCGGCGTGACCGAAGGGGGGGTGGCCAAGGTCGTGACCGAGCGCCAGCGCCTCGGCGAGATCCTCGTTGAAACCGAGGACCCGGCTGATCGAGCGGGCGATCTGCGCCACTTCGATGCTGTGGGTCAGGCGCGTCCGGTAGTAGTCGCCTTCATGGTAAACGAAGACCTGGGTCTTGTGCTTCAGCCGCCGGAAGGCGCCGGAATGGATGATGCGGTCGCGATCGCGCTGGTAGACCGAGCGCGTCGGGCTTTCCGCCTCGGGAACGAGGCGGCCGCGCGTGTCGGCCGGGCGACTGGCGCAGCTCTCGAACCGATCGGCGGCATCGGGCATGGCCGGACACTACGCGTGGGGTGTGCTCCAAGGCAACGCCGGCCATCGGTGGTTTGACAAAGCCTTTCAAGTGCTTACATAAATTGGGTATGGGCAACCGCGAATTTCCGAGGCAACCGTTGCCGGAGACCAGCAAATGAGCGAATCACTGACCGCGCCGCACCCCGTGACCATCACGGCGAACGCCGCGCGCCGCGTGGCGGCATTGATCGCGCAGGAGGCGAAAGCGAACCTCAAGCTGCGCCTGTCGGTGTCGGGCGGCGGCTGCTCGGGCTTTCAGTACGGCTTCTCGCTCGACGACAGCCGGCTCGACGATGACGTGATGTTCGAGCGCGACGGCGTGACTCTCGTCGTCGACGCGACGTCGCTCGACCTGATCCAGGGATCGGAGATCGATTTCGTCGAGGAGCTGGTGGGCTCCTCCTTCCAGGTCCGCAACCCCAACGCCACGTCGTCCTGCGGCTGCGGCAACTCATTCTCGATCTGAAGGCCCTGCGCCTATGTGCTAGCGTCCGACCGGCCTGTGGCCGGTCGGAAGTCGAGCACGGAGTCGCCAAGTGATTCGCATCGCGAGCTGGAACGTCAATTCGATCAAGGCGCACATCGTCAACGTGCTGAGCTGGCTGCGTGCGGCGAAGCCGGACGTCGTGCTGCTGCAGGAAATCAAGGTCACCGACGACGCCTTTCCCCGCCTGGAGATCGAGGATCTCGGCTACAACGTCGCGGTGGTCGGCCAGAAGACCTACAACGGCGTGGCCATCCTCTCGAAGCACCGGCTGACGACGGACCTGTCGGCGCTGCCCGACGGCGAAGGCGATTCCCAGGCGCGCTATGTGGAGGGCGTCGTCGAGGTGCCGCGGAGCGACGGCAACGGGCATGAAGCCGTGCGCGTCGCCTCCATCTACCTGCCCAACGGCAATCCCGCCGACAGCGACAAGTTTCCCTACAAGCTCGCCTGGCTGGATCGGCTGCGCGCGCGCGCTCAGGAACTGCTGTCGCTGGAGGAAGCGCTCGTGCTCGGCGGCGACTACAACGTCTGTCCGACCGACGCCGACGTTTATGACCCGGAGGGTTGGCGGGGCGATGCGCTGTGCCGGCCGGAATCCCGGGCCAGGTTCCGCTCCCTCCTCCACCTCGGCTACACCGATGCGATCCGCGCCCTGCATCCCGAGCCGCGGCTCTATACCTTCTGGGACTACCAAGCCGGGTGCTGGCAGCGGGACGAGGGGCTGCGCATCGACCACCTGTTGCTATCGCCACAGGCGGCCGATCGTCTGCGGGTCTCCGGTATCGATCGCGAGCCGCGCGGCGCCGACAAGCCCTCGGATCACACGCCCGTCTGGTGCGAACTGGACGTCTGAAGCCTACCGGCTGTCGCCGCTGCCGGTGATCAGACGCACGCCGCTCTGGAAGCTCAAGTACGCCCACATCCAGTCGAGCATCACGGAAATCCTGTTGCGGAAGCCGATCAAGAAGAAGACGTGGACGGCGCCCCACAGGAGCCACGCCGGATAGCCGCTGATCTTCAGCCAGCCGAAATCGGCGACGGCGGCATGCCGGCCGATGGTGGCGAAATTCCCGGCATGCCGGTAGCGGAACGGTCCCGGCGCCGGCTTGCCGGCGATGCGGGCGGCAATGACCCTGGCGGCATAAGTCCCCATCTGCTTGGCCGCCGGTGCGATGCCCGGCACCGGCTTTCCATCGCTCTGCATGACCGAGGCATCGTCGCCGACGACGAAGATGTTCGGATCATCGGGGAGGGACAGATCGGCACGCACTTTGACGCGGCCGGCGCGGTCCTTGTCCGCATTCAGCCATTTCGCTGCCGGTGCTGCCTGCACGCCCGCCGCCCAGATCAGCGTCCGCGCCTCGATGCGCTGTCCGCCCCGCACAATGCCGTCGGCATCGCAGCACTCGACGGCGCTGCCGGTCAGGACTTCGACTCCCAGATGCTCGAGCGACCGCCTCGCCTTTTCCGACAGATCCTCCGGGAAGGCCTGCAAGACCCTCGGACCCGCTTCGACGAGAAGCACGCGGGCTTCGGCCGCATTGATCCGCCGGAAGTCCCTGACCAGGATCCGCTTCGCAAGTTCGGCGATCGCGCCGGCCATCTCTACGCCGGTCGGACCGCCGCCGACGACCACGAAGGTGAGCAGGCGACGCCGCTCTTCGGCGTCGGGTTCGGTCTCGGCCTTTTCGAAGGCGACGAGAATGCGATGCCGGATGGCGGTAGCATCGTCGATTTTCTTCAGGCCGGGCGCCGCCGCCACCCACTCGTCATGCCCGAAATAGGCATGGCGGGCGCCGGCTGCGACGATGAGATAGTCGAAGGGGATGCGCCGGTTCACGTCGTCGAGCACGACTTCGCGGCGCGCGCGGTCGACGTCGCTCACGCGCGCCATCAACACCTCGGCGTTGGCCTGGTCACGCAGGATCCCGCGGATCGGCGAGGCGATGTCCGCCGGCGACAACCCGGCGGTCGCCACCTGGTAGAGCAGCGGCTGGAACAGATGATAGTTGCGCCGGTCGATCACCGTGACCTGTGCCGGCAGGTTGCGGAGAGCCTTGGCGGCCACCAAGCCGCCGAAACCGGCGCCGACGATGACAATCCTCGGACTCGCCGGTTTCGACACTGTACTGGCAAGCGGCGCAGGCGTGCCGCCCCCCTCGCTCGATTGAAGCTCTTCCCGCATATCCGGCATCACGCTCGCTGGCAGATTCATCGACGCCTCCCGAGATGTCATGCGGGCTCGATGATGGACAAGAGGACGGTGCCGAAGAAATGCCGATTGGATATCGGTTGGATAGCCTGTGGCTATCTCAAGACCATCGCGCAACTGATTGGAATTCCGGCCCCTTCGGCATGATCCGCAGGCCGGGCCGCAGATGCCGGTAGGACAGCTGACGGT
>JBKOWC010000184.1:0-13921 GCA_046724215.1 Pseudomonadota bacterium
CGGCCGGACCTTGCTACCGATCGGTGTCAGCCGAGGGGCGAGACGGTCTCGGCCGGCCCGTTCCCGGGACTCTAAACGGTCCCGGGAACGGGCCTCACTCTGCCATGATTCCAACAGACAAGGGGCGAGCGGCGCTCGCCCTCTTTCTTCACCCACCGCGCCGTCCCCGATCGAGCCCAGCATGAACCATCCGCGGGCGTGCGCCGCACGCCCCTACAACCGCCCCCTCTCCGCTGGGCACCTGCCCGCCGTACAACTTCGGCAGGCGGGCGGGGTCGATCGCTCAAATCCGATTTCCCGCGGCTGGAAGGCCGCCGTCCGTTGGCTGCTCAAAGGAAAGGAAGGTGCTCAGGCCCGCCGCCAGACGATCGCGGTCCCCGGATGGAGCGGGTTCGCCCCGATGTAGTGCTTCTCGATCCGCTCGATGCGGATGCGGCCGGCCCGCTCGAGGGCGCGCAGCGTCGGCACCAGGTCGGCATTGTAGCGCGTCGATCGGCTGCGCCGGCGCAGGTCGAGCTCGAGCGAGAGCCGCGGCGGCACGACATGGGAGAGGAACCCGAGCAGCGGCCCGGCCACCGTGCCGGCCAGCAGCTGCCAGCCGACCGGCTCGACATGCACGACGCGGTCGAGCCCGGGAATCGCCAGCAGCTCCTCGAACAGGGCAGCGCCCAGATGCGTGACCTGCTCGATGCTGAAGGCGGTGAAGACCAGCGTCCTGGCATCCGCGCGCAACGTCGACAGGTCCGGCGCGTGGTAGTCGAAGGGCGCCACCCGCAAGGAAAGGCCCGGGTCCGTGCCGCCGATCAGTTCGGTCGCCTCCCGGCCGGCCGCGGTGTACTCGAGGGCCACGTACTCGGCCGCGCGCGGCGCCCCGGCCAGCCACAGGCCGAAGAGGTTGGCACCCCAGCCGCTGCCGAGCTCGACGATGCGCCGGGTGTCGGCGCCGCAATAGGGGAGGACGAGCGCCGTGATCGCCGCGCGCGACAAGCTGTCGAGGAGGACCGGGTCGAGCCGTCCCGGCAGCAGCCGGCCGCCCAGCACCGCGGCGACGCGCCGGCCGCGCATCCAGCGCTGCTTGCGCGGCCGCGCCGCCTGCGCCGCGACCAACCGGTTGAGGACGCGGGCGAGGTTATCGGGCTCGGCCGCGATGATCTCCCGCGCCTGCGCCAGGACCTCGCTCCACCGGTCCTCGTACTGCGCGCGCACGCGGTCGGGGTCGCGAACGCCGGCGACGACTTCCTTGCGCACGCGCCGGCTACCTGCCGCCCGCTAGCGCAGGCGCTCTTCCTGGAAGCGCAGGCTGCTGCGGTCGGGGAGCGCGGTGACGCGGTCGGAGACGGTGAGGATCTTGTCGACGGTGGCGCCGTCGGCGGCGAGCGGCAGGGCCAGGCGCAGATAGGTCTTCGTCTGCCCGTCCTGGCGGATGACGATGCGGTAGAGCGAGGGTTGCCGGGTCTGGAGGACCTCGGAGAAATGTTTGTGCAGCATGTCCGCATAGAAGTCGGGCCGCACCTCGTCGGTGGTGCGTCCCGTGAAGTCCTCGCCGTGGCGGTCGGCGATGACGGTGCCGTCGACGCGATAGCGGAAGCGGAGCGGATCGCGCTCGACGTCGAGCAGGCACACGAGGCCGAGCGCCCACGGGAAGTCGAGCGGATCGATGTCGCGGCGTCCCGGCAGCAGTCCGCCGCGGCCGCGCGGCAGCCAGTAGGCATGCATCTTGCGGAGCGTCTCGTGCTCGATGTCGGTGAGCGGCAACCGCGTGGTGACGACGCCGTCCTGCATGGATTTCCGCGCCGCAGCTTGGGTGTGTGTGAAGTGACCGTCCATATGGTCGCGCAGATTGCAGGGCCGCGCAAAGTCGCAATGTGATATGGATCACAGTCTTTTGATTTCGAGGCGGAAATGCGGCCGCGCGAAGGTAAAGGCGGGGCGCCGCCAGATTAATTTCCTATTAACCCTGACCCCTAACGGATCGTCAACGCCTACCGATGGCCTCCGAGAGAGCGGCCGCGACGCGGTCGACGTCGCCGTCCGCCATGGCCGGAAAGAGCGGCAGGCTGAGGCACCGTTCGTAGTAGGCCGCCGCGCCTGGGAACGTCATCGCGCCGTAACGCGCCTGATAGTAGGGCTGTCGATGAACGGGAATATAATGAACTTGGCTTCCCACGCCGCGCGCCCGGAGTTCGCGCATCACGCGGGCGCGCCTCGTACCCGCCGCCGCGAAATCGACCAGGACGGCGCAGAGATGCCACGCCGCCCCGGCGTCCGCCGGCGTCGTCGGCATCCGGACCACCGGCGCGAGCGCAACCAACGCGCGCCGGTATCGCTCGATCAATTGCCGGCGCCGCGCGACGAAGCGGTCGAGCTTGGCGAGCTGGCTGAGGCCGAGGGCGCAGTGGATGTCCGTCGCCCGGTAGTGGTAGCCGAGCTCCGGCATCTCGTAGTACCAGGGATTGACCGTCCCGTCGGCATCGAACGCGAGGTCGCGATTGCCGAACGCGTCTGCCGCCCGGGTCATGCCGTGGCTGCGGAACCGGACGAGGCGCTCCCGCAAGGCGTCGTCGTTGGTGGTGACCGCGCCGCCTTCGCCCATCGCGATCGTCTTCACCGGATGGAACGAGAAGACGGCCATGCGGCTGTAGCGGCCGTCGCCGATCGGGGCGAACGCGCCATCCTCCGCCGGGTAGGTGCTGCCGATGGCGTGCGCCGCGTCCTCGACCATGTCGATCCCGGCTTCGGCCGCCACGGCGGAAAGGCCCCGGAGATCCGCCGCGCGGCCGCCGAGATGGACGGGGAGCACCGCCTTCACCCTCTTGCCGCCGGCGCGGCCGAGCGCCTCGCGCAGCGTCGCCGGCGTGAGCAGGCCGGTCTCGGCGTCGACGTCCGCGAAGACCACCTCGGCGCCGACATAGCGGACGGCGTTGGCGGTGGCGAGAAACGTGATCGTCGGGACGATGGCACAGTCGCCCGGGCCCAGCCCGAGCGCCATCATCGCGAGATGCAGGCCGGCCGTTCCGCTGGCGCAGACGACGGCGAACCCGGCGCCGGTCCTGGCCGCGAGCGCGCTTTCGAACGCCTCGACGGTCGGCCCGGTGGTCAGCCAGTCGCCGCGCAGGACCGCCGCGACGGCGGCGATATCGTCGTCGTCCAGGTCATGGCGAGCATAGGGGAGGAAGCGGCCGGCGGGGCCGTTCAAAAGCCGGATTCCCGCAGCATGCGGTTGAGACCGTCGACGTCGAGCCATTGGCGGTTGGTGTCGCTGGCGTATCGGAATCCGTCCGGCACGGGGGCGGCGCCGTCCTCGGCGAACGACCGCCGTTTCCACCAATGAAACGCCGGCTCGATCACATAGCGGTCGGGGAGTTCGACGGTCGAGCGGGAATCGTCCTCGGTGACCATCACCTCGTGCAGCTTCTCGCCGGGCCGGATGCCGACGACCTTGTGCGTCAGCTGCGGCGCCATCGCCTTCGCGAGGTCGACCATCCGCATGCTCGCAATCTTCGGCACGAAGATCTCGCCCCCGCGCGTCAGCCCCAGGCAGGAAAGCACGAACTGCACGCCCTGCGCGAGCGTGATCCAGAAACGCGTCATGCGCTCGTCGGTGATCGGCAGCGCGTCCGTTCCCTTTGCGATGAGGTCGCGGAACAAGGGGACCACGCTGCCGCGCGACCCGATGACGTTGCCATAACGAACGACGGCGAAAAGGATGTCGGGCGAGCCGCTGAGATTGTTGGCGGCGACGAAGATCTTGTCCGATGCGAGCTTGCTGGCGCCATAGAGGTTGATCGGATTGGCGGCCTTGTCGGTCGACAGCGCGATGACCCGCTGCACGCGGTTCCGGATTGCCGCCTGCACGATGTTTTCGGCGCCGATGACGTTGGTGTGGATGCACTCGAATGGGTTGTACTCGGCGGTCGGCACCTGCTTGAGGGCGGCGGCGTGGACCACGTAGTCGACGCCGCGCATCGCCATGTCGAGGCGCGCGGCATCACGAACGTCGCCGATGAAGTAGCGCAGGCACGGATGGCGCTCGATCGGCAGTTCGGAGGCCATCTCCCACTGCTTCAGCTCGTCGCGCGAGAAGATGGCCAGCCGGCGCGGCTTGTGGTTCTGGAGGAGATGGCGCGTCAGGGCCCGGCCGAACGATCCCGTGCCGCCGGTGATCAGGATCGATTTCCCGTCCAGTTCCGGCTTGGGAATGGTCAACGTCGCCAATCGTGGCCCCTCTAGGAGGTGAAGCGCATGCAGGTCGCAGACCGGTAGCAAGCAGCATGCACAGCGTCAACCCTGGCACCCCCGGCAGGACCGATCGCTCGACGGCTACCCGACTCGACGACGTTTCCGTTTGGTGCCGGATGCCGCCGTTCGAGAATCGCGCTATGATCCCTCGCGACCGACCACGGAATCAATCGCCGCCGCCATAGATCGGCCATCGATCCAAGCCATACTCGACCCGAGAGCCCGCCCGCGCGGTCGAACGCGCGAGCGAGACCGTCGGGAGCAAGAAGGGAGCCTTCTCGTGCTGCGCCTCATTTCGCTGTGCCTGTTTCTCGTCGTCGGCGCCATGTCCGTGCAGGCGGAAGACCTGCCGACCTTTGCCGCCGCCGCGGACCACTACCTCGCCGATATACAGTCCCGCTTTCCCGAGCAGCCGGACGTGCTGGAAGCGCGCGCCAGCCGGCTCGACGGCGACGCGGCGATCGAACGGGGCGCCTGGTCGAAGGCGGCGAGCGCCTACGAACGCGCGATTGCCTTCGGGGCCGAGGACTTCGAGACCTGGATGGGACTGACGCGCGCGCAGCGCGAATTGCGCCGTACCGATGAGGCCGTCGCCGCCGCCTTCTCGGCGCAGCAGGCGGCGGACCGCTCGGCGGACCGGGCCAAGGCCCTCTATGCGCTGGGTGCCATTCTCGACGACGCAAACCGCGCCCGCGAGGCGGTCCAGGCCTATCAGGCGGCCCTCAACATCGAGTTCGACCAAAAGGTCGCCGATCGGGTTCAGGCGCTGTCCGACGCGACGGCCTTCCGCATCATCAACGCGAAGACGCAGCTCGACGGCGAGCGCGCCCGGGCGTGCCTGCAGTTCCGCGACACGCTCAAGGATACGAAGAAGATCCACTACGAAGACTACATCAAGGTCGAACCAGCTGTGACGCCGTCCTTCACGGCGACCGATGACACGCTGTGCATCGACGGGCTCGACTATGGCGCGCGCTACACGATCACCGCCCTGCACGGCCTGCCTAGCGCCAATGATGACGAGCTCGCGAATACGGATTCGGTGACCGTCGAGGTCGGCGACCGCGCCTCCTCGGTCGGCTTCCCCGGTTCGACCTATGTGCTGCCGAAGGTCGGCAGCACCGGCATCCCGATCGTCAGCGTCAACATCGACAAAGCCAAGCTGCAGGTGCTGCGGATCACCGACCGCAATCTCGTGCAGCAGATCTACCAGGGGAAATGGCTGCGCGCGCTCGACGGCTACGAGCGCGACCAGATTCCCGAGGAGATCGGCGATCTCGTCTGGAAGGGCGAGGTCGATATCGCGCGCGAGCGCAACAAGCGCGTCACCACGTCGATCCCGATCTCAGAGGTGATGCCGAAGACCGTCCCCGGCATCTACCTCATGACCGCCGAGATCGCCGGCCAGGAAGGCGAGAATTACGACTACAAGGCGACCCAATGGTTCGTGATCAGCGACCTCGGCCTGACGACGCTATCCGGTGCCGACGGCATGCATGTGTTCGTGCGCTCGCTGGCCAGCGGCCAGCCGGTTTCCGGCGTCGATCTTCGCCTCTACGCCCGCAACAACGACGAACTCGGCAAGGCCGTCAGCGACGCCTCGGGCATGGCGAACTTCGCGCCTGGATTGCTGCGCGGCACGACGGGCCGCACCGCGACCGCCTTGATGGCGTCGGCTTCCGACGGCGATTTCGTCTTCATCGACATGACCAAGGCGGCCTTCGATCTCAGCGACCGTGGCGTCGGCGGCCGGCTGGCGCCGGGACCGACGGATGCATTCCTCTATACGGACCGCGGGGTCTATCGCCCCGGCGAGCCGGTGCAGCTGGTGACGCTGCTGCGTGACACCGCCGGGCACGCCATCACGAATGCGCCGCTGACGCTGAAGATCTACCGGCCGGATGGGGCGCTCGCTCTGCAGAAGACGCTGACCGAGGGCGAACTCGGCGGCTTCCACCTCACCATCCCGATCTCGCCCACGGCCCGCACCGGGACCTGGGCCGCCTACGCCTACCTCGATCCGGCCGGCGATTCCGTCGGCTCCGCCACATTCCTCGTCGAGGAGGTGGTGCCGGCGCGCATCGAAGTCGCCCTGAAGGCGGAAGCCGATCACGTCGAACCCGGCACGCCCGTGACCGTCTCGGTCGATGCCCGCTACCTCTACGGTGCCCCGGCCGGCGATCTGCCGGTGAAGGCCAGCGTCGCCATCGCCCGCCAGGACACGCCGCCGTCGAACTATCCCGGTTACAGCTTCACGCTGGCGGACGAGAGCGTCGACGTCGTGCAGGTGCCCCTCGACGATGCCCGCACCGATGGGGACGGGAAGGTCGATCTGCCGGTGCAGCTGGATGATCTGCCGGATACGCCGCAACCCTTGAAGGCCACGCTGAGCGTCGAAGTGTATGAGTTCGGCGGCCGCCCGGTGATCAAGACGCTGGAGCTGCCGATCCGCAACCGTCCGCTGCTGGTCGGCCTCAAGCCCCTGTTCTCGGACGGCATCGTGCCCGATGGTGCCGAGGCCGCCTTCGAGGTGGTCGCCATCAACGGGGACGGCACGCCGGCCGCCGTCGACAAGCTGCACTACCAGCTGGTGCGCGAGAACTGGGACTACCAGTGGTACTACCGGAACGGCGCCTGGGACTACGAGAGCATCGTCCGGGACCAGCCGCTCGAGAGCGGCGATCTGGCGCTGACGGCGGGCCAAGCGGGTCGCATCGCCGAGCACGTGGAGGGAGGCGACTTCCGGCTCGAAGTGTCCGATGCTGCCAGCGGCGCCGCGGCCAGCGTGCGATTCTCCTCCGGCTGGTGGGCTGCGCCCGGCAGCGCGGCGACGCCGGACAAGCTGCAGGTCGTCGCCGACAAGGAACTGTACAAGGCCGGCGATACGGCCAAGGTCTCGATCAAGCCGCCTTTTGCCGGGCCGGTGCTCCTGGCCATCGCCACCGATCGCATCGTCGAAACGCACACGGTCGACGCCAATCCCGGCGGCACCGTCGTCGAGCTGCCGATCAAAGCGGAGTGGGGCGCCGGCGCCTATGTGCTGGCGACCGCCTTCCGGCCGTCGCCGCCGGACTCGACGCATGAGCCCGGCCGCGCCATCGGCGTGGCCTGGCTCGGGGTCGATCCGGCCGAACGCACGCTCAAAGTCGCCATGGACGTTCCGTCGGAGACCAGGCCCCGGCAGCCGGTCGACATCCCGGTCACGGTGAGCGGACTCACGAACGGCCACGAGGCCTATCTCACCCTGGCGGCGGTCGACGAGGGGGTCCTGCAACTGACCGACTTCGTGACTCCCGATCCCGCCGGCTATCTCTTCGGCAAGCGTCGGCTCGGCGTCGAGGTGCGTGACATCTACGGCAATCTCATCAGCGGCAAGGACGGCAAGCGCGGCACTATCAGGACCGGCGGCGATTCCAACGCCATGGCCCACCGCGGCGCGCCGCCTCCGACGATCCAGCTCGTCGCGCTGTTCTCCGGCATCGTCAAGCTGGATGCCGAGGGCAAGGCGCGTATTCCGTTGCAGCTGCCGGATTTCAACGGCCGCCTGCGCCTGATGGCCATCGCCTACGACGCCGACAAGGTCGGCGCCGCCGAGGCGGGTCTCATCGTCCGCGACCCGGTCGTGGTCCTGTCGTCGATGCCGCGGTTCCTGGCGACCGGGGATCAGAGCGAGCTTTCGTTGACGATCCAGAACGTCGGCGGTGCGGCCGGCAAGTACCAGATCGACTTGACCGCAAACGGGGTCCTGACTCTCGGCGACGGCGCCTCGGCGAGCCATGACCTTGCGGTAGGCACGTCGACGGTGTCGCGCGTACCGTTGAAGGCAGAGGCCGTCGGTCTGGGCGAGATTGCCATGTCCATCACCGGACCGGACGGATTCCGCATCGATCGGCAACTGAAGATCGGTGTGCGGGCACCGCAGTTGCCCATCGTCGAGCGCACCGCCCACCGCTTGGCGCCGGGCGAAAGCCTCACCCTGGGCAGTGCCGCCCTCGAGCGCTTCGTTCCCGGCAGCGGCGAACTGTACGCCAGCTTCAGCCCGATTCCCAATCTCGATGTCCCCGGCCTGCTGCGCACATTGGATCGCTACCCCTACGGTTGTCTCGAGCAGACGACGAGCCGGGCGCTGCCGCTGCTCTACGTGAGCGACGTGGCGCAGCTTTGGCGGGTGAAAGACGAGAACGCCGGCGACTTCGTCAAGACGCGCGTCCAGGACGCCGTCTACAGCGTCATCGAGCGGCAACGCTTCGACGGCGGTTTCGGCCTGTGGACGTCGGATTCGCCGGCGGAGAACTGGCTCTCGAGCTACGCCATGGACTTCTTGCTGCGCGCCAAGCAGCAGGGATATACGGTGCCCGATTTCGCGATCGCCCAGGGACTCAAGTGGCTCAACGACTACAGTCGCAACTACAAGCAGGACGACAGCGAAGCGGTCGGCGCGCGCGCCTATGCCTACTACGTGCTGGCGACGGCGAAGTCGGGCGACATCAGCGGCCTGCGCTACCTGCATGACAACTATCTGCGGCGCATGCCGTCCGGCTTGGCGGCGGCGCAGCTGGGCGCGGCCCTGGCGCTGCACGGCGATCAACAGCGCGCCGCGGAGGCGTTCAAGGTCGCGTTGACGCGGGTCGAGCGCGAACGGCGTTGGATGCGCGACTACGGCTCGTCGCTCCGCGACCTCGCGGCCATCATCACGCTCATGATCGAGAGCAAGATGACGTCGGAGGATCCGGCGCCGTTGCTGGATCGCCTCGCCCGCGCGCAGTTCGATCAGACCTACCTGTCGACCCAGGAGCAGGCCTGGCTGATCATGGCGGCCTACGCGGTCGCAGCGGAGAAGAAGGGCAATATGACGCTCGCCGTCGACGGCGCGACGCAGCCGCCGCGGCAGACGGCACTCGATATCCGGCCGGTGCCCGAGGACCTCGCCAAGGGCGTCAAGGTGAGCAATGCCGGTACCGATCCCGTGTGGACCACCGCGACCGTGATCGGGTCGCCGCTTCAGGAGCAGCCGGCCGAAGCACAGGGCTTCAGCATCGAGCGGCACTATTTCGACCTCGCGGGCAACGAGGTTACGCCGGATACCGTGCGGCAGAGCGACATGTTCGTCGTCGTCATCTCCGGAAAGTCGCAATCCGACGTCAACAACCAAGCTTTGATCATTGACCTGTTGCCGGCGGGATTCGAGGTCGAGAACGCGCGTCTTGCCGATACGCACACGACGAACGAGCTCTCCTGGCTGCCGGAGCTGACGCCGACGCTCTACAGCGAGTTCCTCGACGACCGCTTCGTGGCTGCCATCGACCTCGGCTGGGACCGACGGAACTTCACGGTCGCATACCTCGTGCGCGCAGTGACGCCGGGCACCTATGAACTCCCCGCGGTACAGATCGAAGACATGTATCAGCCGCAATATCGTGCGCGCTCGGCGTCGGCCACCGTGACGGTGACGCCGTTCCAGTGATCCGATGTCGCCGCGGGTCGCATTGATCGGGCAGCGAATCAAGCGCCTAGCAGCAGGGGGCGCTACCGCGGCGCTAGCGCTGGCGCTGCTCGCGGTTGTTCTCGACCGCGTCTTCCCGCCGGACCTCGCGCGGCTCAGCGACCGCTCGACCCTCGTCATGGACAAGGACGGCCGTCTGTTGACGCCGTTCACGGCGGCCGACGGCATCTGGCGTCTGCCGGCAACGGCGGATGCGGTCGACCCGCGCTATCTCGCCATGCTCATCGCATTCGAGGACAAACGGTTCGCCACCCATCTCGGCGTCGATCCGCTGGCCGTGGTGCGGGCGATCGGGCAATGGGCGAGGGCCGGGCATATCATCTCCGGGGCGTCGACGCTGACCATGCAGACGGTCCGCCTGCTGGAGCCGCGGCCGCGGACGCTCGGGGCGAAGCTCATCGAGATGGCCCGCGCCCTGCAGCTGGAATGGCGCTACGACAAGCGGACGATCCTCGGCATGTATCTGACGCTGGCGCCCTATGGCGGGAATCTGGAAGGCGTGCGCGCCGCCTCGCTGTTCTATTTCGGCAAGGAGCCGGCACGGTTGGCGGACGCCGAAGCGGCGCTCCTCGTGGCCCTGCCGCAATCGCCGGAGGCGCTGCGTCCCGACCGCCATGCGGCCGCGGCGCAGGCGGCACGCAACCGCGTGCTGGATCGCATGCGGAGCCTGGGCATTCTGACGTCCCAGGCGGCAAGCGAGGCGGCGGCGCAGTCGGTGCCGACCGACCGGCGACCGGCGCTGCGGCTGGCGCCGCATCTTGCCGACCGGCTGCGAAGGGCGCAGCCGGGCGCACCGGCGATCGACAGCCTGATCGACGGCAACCTGCAGCAGCAGCTCGAGGCGCTCGCGAAACGCTATCAGGGCAAGCTGGAGCAGGGGGCCACCGTGGCGCTGCTTGTCGTCGAGAACGCGGGCCGCCAGGTCCGAGCCTATGTCGGCTCCGGCGACTACTTCGACGACGGTCGACTCGGCGGCAACGACTTGGTGACCGCCATCCGCTCGCCGGGCTCGACCCTGAAGCCCTTCATCTACGGTCTCGCCTTCGACGACCTGCTGATCCATCCCGAGACGATCGTCGTCGATCGGCCGATGCGCTTCGGCGATTATGCGCCGGAGAACTTCGATCACCAGTACCGCGGCGAACTGACGGCGCGTGAGGCCCTCCAGCTGTCGCTGAACCTGCCGGCCGTGGCGCTGCTCGATCGGCTCGGTCCGATGCGGCTGATCAACACGCTGGAGTCGGCCGGTACACCGCTGCGGCTGCCGGATGACGTGGCGGCGCCGGGATTGCCCATAGCCCTCGGCGGCGCTGGCATCACGCTGGAGGATCTTGTCACTCTTTATGCCGGTCTCGCCGATGGCGGCACCGTGTGGCCGCTCCAATTCACCCGGGACGCGGCGGCCGGACGATCCGTCGCCATCGTGACACCGGCCGCCGCGTGGTATCTCGCCCGCATTCTCGAGCAGGGGCCGCCGCCGCCGGGAATGGTCGCGCCGCAGAACCGCCGCCGCGGCCGCGCCGTCGCCTTCAAGACCGGGACGTCCTATGGGTTTCGCGATGCCTGGGCGATCGGCTACGACGCCGGCTACACGGTCGGCGTCTGGGTCGGGCGTCCGGACGGCACGTTTTCTCCGGGGCGCATGGGGCGAGAAGCGGCGGCGCCTGTGTTATTCGAGGTTTTCGACCTGCTGCCGCCGCCGACGGCACCACCGTCCGCGGCCTTCGGAACCAAACCGCCCGAGGGCGTGATCGAGGCGTCGAACGCCGACCTTCCGCTCCCGTTGCGCCGCTTCGATCCCGGCCCGTGGATGCCGGGAGCGCTGTCGGCACTGCACGGGCCGCAGATCGCCTTCCCGACCGACGGTTCGACGGTCGATCTTCGTGCGACGACGTCGGGCATGCAGCCGTTGTTGCTGCGCGCCTCCGGCGGGCGCATGCCGTTGCTCTGGCTGGTGGACGGCGTTCCGGTGGCGTCGTCGCCCTACAAGCGGCAAGCCCAGGTGCAGCTCGACGGCGCCGGTGCGACGCGTATCACGGTCATCGACCGCGACGGCATCTCGGCAACCGCGGAGGTCTGGATTCAGTAGCGGCGCGGGCGGTAGAGCTAATCGGTTTTCTGGTTCTTCAACGCGCGCAGCAGCTTCCCTTCCAGGGTCGACAGCGGCCGCTTGAAGGCGGGGCGGCCGTGCAGCCAAGTCTTCCCGCCCATTGCCGCGTCAAGAGCGCGGGGGGTCGGTTCGAGCAGCGTCAGATAGCCGCGCGGGCCGGAGGTGCCGGCACCGGTGAAATCGAAGGCGCCGTGTTGCGCCAGATAGACGCGACCCAGCCGGGCGTTGAGCTTGGCGATCTCGTCCAGGTGATACTCGTAGAGATTCCATTGGGCGTGGCGAACGACCACGATCGCGCCGGCAGTCCCGTGATCGGCGATCCATTGGGCGACGGTCTGCGCCGTTTGCTCGGCGCAGGGAAGCTGGAACCCGGCCGGGTGGGTCTCCCAGAGGTCGCTGCTGTCAGATCGGGATTCGCGGCGCGATGTCGCTTGCTGACGCACGAGCTTGGCCTCCTGTCGGCGAGGTGTCTTTGCACCTTCCACGCCGGGGAGCGTGGGGGCTTGCCGAGAAACCGGCAGTGACTGCTGTCACACAGGCGCGAAATTTAGTTGAACGATGCCTTCGGTCGCCGCCCGTCCTCTCCCGATACTGTCCGCCGCCGTTTCCGCGGAGGCATCAGTACTGGCCCTTGCCGGTATGTTGCAGCTCCTTGACGATCAGCTCGAGTTTCGCCTTGTCGGTAACATAGAGATTTCGGCCTTTCCGGCGAATCAGTCCGGTCGGATAGAGCTGGGTGATCGACCGATTGACCGTCTCCCGCGTCGTGCTGGCCCGGCTCGCGATCTCGCGCAGCGGCGGGAGGGGCTGGATCACCCACATCCCCGGCACGGCCGCTTCCGGCTTGGCCATGCGCAGCAGTTCCGAATAGACGCGGGCGCTCGCCGCCAGCGTACTCAGTTCCATGATGCGGACGTCGCTGGCGCGCACCATCGAGGCCAGGCGCTGGAAAACCTTGAACGTCACTTCGACCCGATGGCGCAGCAGGTCGAGGAAGTCGTCAGCGGACAAGCTGGCAACCACACACTCTTCGCTCGCGACGATACTGGCCGAACGCGGTTGGGCATCGATGGCGGACAGCTCGCCGAAATAGTCTCCGGCATTGAATGTGGCAAAGGCGATCTCGCGGCCGGACAGCGAGTAGTTCACGGCGCTGGCAGTTCCGTGCACGAGAAAGAATACCTCGCGGCTCTCGCTCCCGCTTTCGAGGATCCGCTCGCCCGGCCGGTAGGTCCGCCAGCGGCACCGGTTCTTGACCCGCTCACGCTCGGCCTCGTCGAGGTCTGCGAACACTTCGATACTGGCCAGCGATCTCGTCAGCGGCGGCTTCGACACGGCGATTACCCCCATTTGGCACTCCTCGGGCCGTGACGGGTTTCCCGTACGGCCCTCCCCAAAGCAGGTGTGACTTCTGCTTCAGATGAACATTAACACATGCTTTGCGGGCATGATCCAAATCACAAAGATGACGCATGCCGCAAGCGCTGCCAGTCCCGGTACCGCCGCTGCCGCGGGCCGAGGCAATCGAGAAATCGTAATGTATGACAATAAGATGTCAGATGACGTTAACGTGCGCAAGAAGGCTCAGGGCAGCTCACTTGCCAGCCCCATCGGCTTTCGGCGCGCAAAAGGCGCGCCGCCATCGGCCCTGTGCGAGCCTGATGGCGGCGGGACGGAAGGTTGACCGGCGAAACTACACGCCCGGTGCGAAGCGTCGGCGCATGAGGTGATCGAGCGATACCACGCCGGGTCCGCAGGATCAGGTAGAGCAGGGGACCGGCCCACAAAATATGGTCCGGGTAATTTTCCGGGTACACGAAGACCTGGATCACGAGCGCCATACCCAACATCGCGGCGGCCCCGAGCCGCGTTGCGAGTCCGAGAACCAGCAGAACCGGCGTCGTCAGTTCCACCGTGGTGGCGAGATAGGCCGCGAGTTCGGGCGGCAGGACCGGCACGCGGTATTCCTCACGGAAGAGCGTGATCGTCGTATCCCAGCTCGCGAGCTTGCTTTGGGCCGAGCGCCAGAACACGAGCGCCATGCCGAAGCGGAAGAACAGCTGCGGAAT
>JBKOWC010000059.1:0-9526 GCA_046724215.1 Pseudomonadota bacterium
AGCCGGCGCGTCGAGGTCAGGATGGTGTCGGAGACGCGCGGCCGCCAGATCGGGGCCCTTCTGGAGCGCGACGGGATTGTGCAGTGGGTGGCAGTCGAGGCCGCCTACGACGGCAAGGCGAGCAGTTGGTGGACCTTCTTCGATGTAGGGCTACGCCGCGGGCACCGACTATGATTCGCCCACCGGGAGCTTCATCTCCTACATCTTTGAGTTCCGCAGCGCCCGCTGGAACACGGGCGCCTGGCCGGGCGCCATCCGCACGGAGGTTCCGAAGGTCGGCCTCGATCCCGGACGCGTCGTCGATCGCGACACCGACCAGGCCGTCTTGGCTTTGCCGGTTCCGGATTCCCTGAAGAAGCAACGGTACTAGCGCTTCACGATCCATTGCCTCGAAGCGGGAATGTTCGCTCCCACCGAATGGGAGCTGCGCACCGTACGCCGCTTCCTGCCCACTCGTTAGCGGCCCCCGAGGCAGGCGATGGCCGGAATGACCGAAGCGACGGCGCACCAAAGCCGCTGGCTCGCCGTCGGTCACCGGCACCTCCTATATCGGTACGTCACACTGATAGGCGCAGGAGCAGGTCAGGCACCGGACGATCGGCAAACGGATCACAAACAGATCGGGGCTTTCGCATCGCGGGCAATTGCGGAGGCCGGGTTCCCACCTCCTCACCTTCTTCCGCGGCGGTTGAAGGTCATCGACTGGCATGGTCCACAAGGGGTCGGGAGGCTCGTGTGAAGCCGGTCGATCGCCGCGCGAAATTTCGATGTTCGAATTGCCGGTTTGTGCAGCGAGACCGTCGGCATACGCACGCGCCGCAGCGTCATCTTCGCACCGACTGTAGTGGCCGGCGATAACGCGACCCGATTTGTCGAGAAACCGGAAACGATACACAGGCATGGGTGCGCTCCCTGTCGCGGCGCGGTCCCCCAATGATCGATGGTCTTCTTCTGTTGTTGCGGTCATTAGGCACCTTCTATCCGCCCAAAGCGAATGAATTTCCTGCGACCGCTTGACACACATCTGGGCGATGACAGCGCTGCAGCTGCGATATCCATACGATGAAAGGGGCCCCGCCGGGCCGGGCGGGGCTGAGTTGAGGGCTGTATTCAGGAACGGACGTTTGTTACTGGGGCCGCCCGTTCCCTGAGTGACAACGGACGGGTCGAACGCCTATTCCTGCCGGCGTGGCCGGAACCGCGGTTTTCCTCGGGGACGAAAGATAAGGTCGCGATCGTGAAAACTGCGGCCGCTTTTCGTTGCGCGTCCGTATCTGCTACGAAAGCCGGCAACTCGCCATCGTATGGGGTGCCGGATGGACATGGAGAGAAGGATCGCTTCGAAGGCCGCGCGCCACGCGGAGAGAACCGGGGCGTGATCGACGCTGCCGGACAACAGGCTGCGGTTGCCGGCGACGAGCAGTCCGGTTCGTCCCCCCGCGCAACCGGACCGCGCGTCGCCCTGCTGACACGCGGTATCGCGGGCGGCGGGGTCCAGGTGGTGATGCTGAACATCGCCCGCGGATTCGCGGCCCGCGAGTTCGACGTGACGCTGCTGCATCGGGCGCGGCGCAGGGAGCCGCCGCCGCCGGCAGGCACGAAAGCCCAGGTGCTGACGGGATATCCGCGGTTCATCGGGCGAGTCATGGCTTGGCGGGCCGATCCGTCCGGCTTCTCGGTCCTCGCCCGTCCGGTCCTTTTCAGCCTCGTCGCGCCCGAGCCCTTGCGGCTGCTCCTGTCCCTGGTGCGCTATCTGCGCTCCGAGCGGCCCGCCGTGTTGATCAGCGCAACGACGTACATGAACATGGTGGCGATCTGGGCCCGCGATCTGGCCGGCGTTCCCACCAAGATCGTCGTGAGCGAGCATGACCATCTGTCGCAGCACATCAGCAGCGGCCGCGATCGAGGCGCGTGGCGCTGGCGCTACGCGCCGGCCCTGCTCGCGCGGGTCTATCCGAAGGCCGACGCCATCGTCGCCGTATCCGATGGCGTGGCCGACGATCTCGCCGCGCGAACCGGCATCGAGCGGGCGCGCATTCGAACGATCTACAATCCGATCGTGACGCCAGATCTGGGCGCAAAGGCCGCCCTGGATCCCGCAGAGCCTTGGTTCGAGCCGGGCATGTCGCCCGTGGTCCTCGCCGCCGGACGCCTCGTCCCGAAGAAGGACTTCGCGACGCTGCTGCGGGCGTTCGCCAGCGTCCGTCGGACGACGCCGGCTCGGCTGATCATTCTGGGCGAGGGGCGGGAGAGGCATCGGCTGCAGGCCCTGGCGCGCAGTCTCGGAATCACGGCGGATCTGAAGTTCGCCGGATGGATCGAGAACCCTTACGCCTATATGGCGCGCGCGGCCGTCTTTGCCTTGTCGTCGATCCGCGAAGGCTTCGGGAACGTCCTGGTGGAGGCGCTCGCCTGCGGCTGCCCGGTCGTCGCGACCGACTGCCTCAGCGGCCCGGCGGAAATCCTGGACGGCGGCCGTTACGGACGCCTCGTCACCCCCGGCGACGCCGACGCCCTGGCCGCCGCCCTCCTGGAAACCCTGGCCACGCGGCCCGACCCCGAACCGCTCCGCCGGCGGGCGCAGATGTTCACCGTGCGCCGCACGACGGACGCCTATGTGGATCTTCTCGAATCCGGCGTCCGCACAGTCGGGTAACCGGCGGCTGCGATCGAGGCATTTGACCTCGCGTTTCCCGCGCGCCGGGGCTGCGATATTGTGGTCCCATGTGCGGCCGCTACTCCATCACCACCGCGCCGGAGGCGATGCGCCGGCTGTTCCGGTTCGAGAACGCGGCGCCGGACCTGCAGCCGCGCTACAACGCGGCGCCGACCGACAAGCTGCCGGTCGTGCGGCTCGACCGGGATGGCCGGCGCGAACTGGCGGTGCTGCGCTGGGGGCTGATCCCGTTCTGGGCGAAGGACGAGAAAATCGGATTCAGGTCGATCAATGCCCGCGCGGAGTCGGTTGCCACCGCTCCGGCATTTCGCGAGGCCTTCCAGCATCGCCGCTGCCTCGTACCGGTGAACGGCTTCTACGAGTGGAAGAGGCTTCCCGACGGTGGCAAGCAGCCCTACCACATCGGCATGCGCGACGGCTCGCCCTTCGCCCTTGCCGGCCTCTGGGAGCGCTGGAAGAAGGGCGCCCAGCCGATCGAGAGCTTCACGATCATCACCGGCGAGCCGAACTCGCTGACCGCCGCGTTGCACGACCGCATGCCGGTGATCCTCGAGCCCGACCACTGGGACGCGTGGCTCACGGCCAAGGACACGGCCGCGCCGCTGACCATGCTGCAGCCGTTCCCGGCGCAGCTGATGGTGGCTTATCCGGTGAGCCCCAAGGTGGGGAACGTCAAGAACGATACGCCCGACCTGGTGCAGCCGCTCGCATAACCCGAATGCAGCGCACCCCGCCGTGGCGGCGGGGTGCGTTTCAGAAGTGCGGGCGCGACAGGGGCCCTGGGCGACGAGCCTTTGCCTACTTCTTCTGCTGCGTCGGAGTCGTGTTCGGCGGCGTCTGCGCCGTGTTGGCAGGTGGCTTGGTCGGAAACATGACGCTTTCCGTGCCGCCGACTCCGGTCCGGCCACCGGCTTTGCCGACCAAAGCCTTGTCGTTGAGCTTGTTGCCGGGGCTGGCGCCGGCCCCCCCGAACTTCCCACCAGCGAGCTGCAGGGTGCCGGTCGGCATTGCTTTCACGATCGGCGTCTGGTCGCTCGGATAGGCTGGTGTCGTGGCGGCCGGAGCGTCGGCCGAACTCAGTAGCCCGCCCAACAGCAGGGCGGACAGGGCAAGGGGAATGGCGCGCATTTTCGGTCTCTCCGTCTTGGGTATTTCCCTGTGACGTAGGACACTGAAGCCGGCGTCCGTGTGCGATTTCGCACACGGCAATTTGAAAGGACGTGAAATCTACGCATCGGCCGGGCAAAAGAAACACGTCTGTAATATTACATTCATCTCTATGGACAAAATCCAGCGGATCACGCGTCGGTCGCACCATCGTGACGACGCGTGAGCGACCCCCGGTGTTAGCCTCCCCGCCGTCGCAACCCACACTCGTCGGAGGTTCCATCGTGAAGCCCAATCTGCTCAACGCATCTGCTATCGCTGCGGCGCTTTCGGTTGCCGTTCTCGCAAGCGCCAGCGCAGGCCCGGCGGCCGTGCCGGGCTTCGATCACGAGAAATGCTACGGCGTCGCCCAGGCCGGCAAGAACGACTGCCAGACCGCCACGCATTCCTGCGCCGGGACGGCGACCAAGGCGAACGATCCTGCCTCGTGGATCTACGTCCCCGCCGGCACCTGCGCCAAGATCGCCGGCGGACACATGCAGCCGATGTAGCCAGCCGATTGCGTACGACCGGTCTTTGAAGAAGCCCCGCCGGACGGAAGTCGCGGCGGGGCAAGGTCGAGGCGTGTGGGTGATGCGGTCACGAGACCGCGCCCCAGCTTAGGCATAAAGTCTGGCAGAGGAGAGCGCCGGAATCGGCCCCCGGCCGACGCCCCGCTCGGCTATCTGACGACCTGGTCCGCCACCGAAAGCACGTCCTGCGGGATCGTGATGCCCATCGCCTCGGCCGCCCCCGGATTGACATAGAGCTTGGTCTTTTCGGCGACGACGACGGGAATCGCCCCGGGCTTCTCGCCCTTGAGGATGCGGACGACGACGTTGCCGGTCTGCCAGCCGAGGTTGTAGTAGTCCAGGCTGATCGCCGCGACGGCGCCGTGCTTCACCGAATCGATGTCGCCCGCATAGACCGGGACGTGGTTCTCGACGCCCACTTTGACGACGGCGTCGATCATCGGAACGATCGTGTTGTCCGTCGGGACGAAGATGACGTCGGCCTTGCCGACGAGGCCCTCCGCCGCCGCCGCCACGTCCGCCGGCTTCGCGGCCGGCGCCTCGACCACGGTCATGTGGACGCTCATCGCCGCTTTCTTCATCAGTTGGACGAGCGTGTAGGAGTTGGCCTCCTTCGGATTGAACAGCACCCCGATCGTGCGGGCGCCGGGGGTGATGTGCATGATCAGATCGATGTGAGTCCTGACCGGCGACAGGTCGCTGATGCCGGTGACGTTGCCACCGGGCTTGTGCATGTCGCGCACGAGCTTGGCGCCGAGCGGATCGGTGACGGCCGCGAAGACCACGGGAATTCCGATCGTGGCTGAAACGACCGCCTGCGCCGACGGCGTCGAGATCGGCACGATGACGTTGGGCTTCGCCTGGTTGAACCGGCGGGCGATCGCGAGCGCGGTCGCCGGATCGCCCTTGGCGCTCTCGTAGACGAATTTCAGGTTCTTGCCATCCGCATAGCCGGCAGCCTTGAGCGCGTCGCGGATGCCGTCGCGGCAGGCGTTCAGCGCCGGATGCTGGTCGATCGCCGTGACGGCGACGACGACCTTCTCGGCGGCCTGTAAAGCGCCGGCGCAGAGCGCAAGCAAAACGCCCGCGGCGAGCGCGATCCAGGCTTTCCGGCAACGTCGCGAAATCGGCATCGAGTTCCCCTGCCCGAAGCTGTCGGGCACAGTTCTAGCATGGCCTGCCCTGTCGGCGACACGATTCGCGGGCCGGGCCAAATCCCGCGACAGATGCATGCGGCCGCCGATGATGCCAAGATGGGTGACCGCCAGGACGATCCGAGGGGGCTGGAGAATGGACGAGGGTAGCGAGGAAATCGTGAATGCGATCGTCGAATTGCGCCGCGCGGTTCAGGACCTGCAGGGGCTGCTGGCGCAGACCAACGACAAGCTGACCGCCTTGACCGAGGTGACCGAGAAGCATCTGAAGGACGTGGTCGACGCCATCAGCCGTCAGTACTAGTCGACGCGACGGGGAAGGCCGCCGGATGGCATCATGGGCGGCCGCGTGTGGCCAGGCACTCGGCGACCATGGAGAGCAGCGTGCTCGCCCGGAAGGGCTTCTCGAGGTGGTGCACGACGCGGCTCGCCGCATCGGCGGCGCGCTCCGGCGGCCGGCCGCTCATCGTGATGATGGGCATGCTGTCGGAGAGCCGGAGGATCTCCTCCACGATCTCCTCGCCCGCCTTCTTCGGCATGACGGAATCACAAAGGACCACGTCGAAGGATTGCTGCTGAACCTTGCGCACGCCCTCCGCGCCGTCGCCCGCCGTCTCGACCTCGTGACCGCCGGACTCCAGAATGGCGCGGATGACGGCGCGAACGTCGTCTTCATCGTCGATGACGAGAATGCGAGCCATGCCACTGCCCTCCCACGGTGTCACGGGAGCCACGGCCGAAGCTATCTCTATATTGTCCTCGGGGCGACCCGGTTCATCCCCTGCCTGGATTTTGTCATCATGCGGCAAGGCGGGTCGCACCGGAGCGAACGATCGCTCAGTGGATGGTCTCGTCGCCGCGGCGCCGCTCCGATTGCAGCAGGATGATCGCTTCCGCCACCTTCTGCCAGGCGAGCGTGTGGCGCATGTCGCCGTGCGCGAGATGCGCTGCGGCCTGTGTGGCCGCCCGCGCGGCGGCGGCGGCGCCGTAGTGCCTGACCATCGCCACGGCGGTGCGCCAGATCTCCGGCGTCAGCATCCCGGTCGTCGGGGCCGTCATCAACCGACGGTGCTCTTGCCGATCGAGCTGCGGACGCACACCGTCTTCAGGTATTCGTCCGGGCGCGGCGCGAAACCGGCGTTGGCGGCATAGGCCATGCCATTGAACAGGCAGGTCGCCGAGCTCGTGGAATCCGGGCCGACGATGACGTCGACCGCCGTATCGCGGCGGCAGTCGGGTTGCGGCATCGTGATCGAACACAGGAGAATCAGCACTTTGAACATTGAATTCATTCCTCGACGCGGCACGCAGGTTCCGTCGTCACGGGAGAACCGCGGACGGCGGCGGCCGGTTCCGGCGGCCGGCGGGATGACACGAAGTGACAACAGCCCCGGTGCGCGGGGCGCGGAACAAGCGTCTGCCGCGCGGTCTTCTTCCGCTGGCCGCCACCGCGAGACCGCACGATGTCGACGAGGATCGTCCGCGCTGGACTTCCGGTGGGCGTCGGCGGGTAGCGACCCGCGGTGGCGGTCAGACGCCGATCGCGGCGCGGCCGGACAATGGACGCGCCCGGACGATTGGGGGATCGTCCGGGCGCAGGGCTTACGCAGAGCCGCGGGGAGTCGGGTTTCTCTCGGGGAACGAGGAACCGATACGGCTCGATCAAAAGGCTATCACGCACCGCTCCGTCGAAATCGCAGGCGCCGAATTGTCCCAACTTTGCCACTGCCGGGTCGAGCGGGCTGTCGCCGGTCGGGCGCAGCAAGATTCTCCAAGTTCGATGCCGGCTCCGCCTGCTATTCGTAAAGCCGCATCATGACGACACACGGTTTCGCGCTTTTCGATACGCCGATAGGCCGCTGCGGCATCGCCTGGAGCAGTCGCGGCATCGCCGGCGTGCAGCTGCCGGAGGGCTCCGACGACGCGACGCGGGCGCGTCTCCTGCGCCAGTTTCCCGACGCGAGGGAAGGGCGGCCGCCGCCCCACGCGGAGGCGGCGCGTGACGGCATCGTGGCGCTGCTGCGCGGTGAACGGCGCGATCTCGGCACGCTCGCGCTCGACCTCGAGGACCTGCCGCCGTTCCATCGTCGCGTCTACGAAGTGGCGCGCGCGATTCCGCCGGGTGCGACGCTTTCCTATGGCGAGGTCGCGGCGCGTCTCGGCGCGCACGGCGCGGCGCGCGCGGTCGGTCAGGCGCTCGGGCGGAATCCGTTTCCCATCGTCGTACCCTGCCATCGCGTGCTCGCCGCCGGTGGCAGGGTCGGCGGCTTCTCCGCCAACGGTGGCGCCGCGACGAAGCTGCGGCTCCTGGCGATCGAGGGCGTTCGGCTCGATGCAGTGCCCGCGATCCCCGCTGGGGACGGCGCATTCGGCTTCGATCCGCAGGTCGCGGTCGCACATCTGCGGGCCGCTGACGCCGCCTTGGCGCGTGTGATCGACGCCGCCGGTCCCTTCGGCCTCGCGCTGCTGAAGACGTCGACCCTGTTCGGCGCACTCGCCGAGGCGATCGTCTACCAGCAGCTGTCGGGCAAGGCGGCGGCAACGATCTTCGGGCGCGTCTGCGCGCTGGTGCCGCGCGGGCGCCGCGGCCTGACCGCCGAGCGCATTTTGCGCCTGTCCGACGAAAGCTTGCGCGCCGCCGGCCTGTCGCGCGCCAAGCTGCTGGCGTTGCGCGACCTTGCGCAGAAAGCCGTCGCCGGCGAAATCCCGACGCTGGCCGAGGCGCATTGCCTGGCGGACGCGGCGCTCGTCGAGCGGCTGACCGCCGTCCGCGGCATCGGCCGCTGGACGGCGCAGATGCTTCTGATCTTCCGCCTCGGCCGTCCGGACGTGCTGCCTGTCGACGACTACGGGATCCGCAAGGGCTTCGCCGTCGCCTTCCGCCGGCGCGCTCTGCCGACGCGCGAAGCGGTCGAGAAGCACGCCCTGCGCTGGCAGCCCTACCGCACCGTCGCGAGCTGGTACCTGTGGCGCGCGGCCGAGCGCGCCACGGATCGCGCCCGCGCGCCGATCGTCGGGTGTGATCCAGAGCGCTCGGCCTGACGGCCGGCCCCGCATCCGCACGCACGGTTGCGCAGGCCCGGCACCGCGACTAGCATCGACGCGCATGGCGAACGCGACGATCTTGCGGCGTGGGTCGGTCACGGTGACCGACTACCGGTGCAGTGCCAGGCCGGGCGACCGGCCATTCACCGAATGGCATGCCGGTTTCTCGCTCGCCTACGTGCGCAAGGGCAGCTTCGGCTATCGCGTCCAGGGCCGCGCGTTCGAATTGGTCGCCGGCTCGGTCCTGGTCGGCCATCCCGGCGACGACTTCATGTGCACCCACGACCACGTCCATGGCGACGAGTGCCTGTCCTTCGCGCTCGCACCCGCCCTCGTCGACGCGCTGGGCGAGGGACCCGCCGTGTGGCGCAGTCGCGGCCTGCCGCCGCTGCCCGAGCTGATGGTGCTCGGCGAGCTCGCGCAGGCGGCCGCCGAGGGCCGCAGTGATCTCGGGCTCGACGAAGCCGGACTGATGCTCGCCAGCCGCTTCGTCGCGGTCGTCTCCGGCCGCTCGCGGCGGCGGGCGGAGCCACGGGCGCGGGACCGCCGGCGCGCCGTGGAAGCGGCGCTGCGCCTGGATGCGCAAGCGCACGAACCGATCGATCTCGAGCGCATCGCCGACGACGCCGGGCTTAGCCCGTTCCACTTCCTGCGGCTGTTCGCGCATGTGCTCGGCGTCACGCCGCACCAGTACCTGGTGCGCGCGCGCCTGCGGCGGGCGGCGCGCCTCCTCGCCGACGATGCCCGCTCGATCACCGAGGTCGCCCTCGATGTCGGCTTCGGCGACCTCTCCAATTTCGTGCGCACGTTCCACCGCGCCGCCGGGGTCTCGCCGCGGCGCTTCCGCCAGCTGGCAAGGGGGAACCGCGATATCCTCCAAGATGCGCCCCGTGCATGTCGCGCTGCGCGCGGCTGACCGCGCCGCCGTCTAGGGGCGGGTCTAGAGATCCGTCCTCGGGACGCCGCAGTAG
>JBKOWC010000061.1:0-6601 GCA_046724215.1 Pseudomonadota bacterium
CAACAGCACGGCGCGGACCTGCGTCTTCTGTTCGAAACTTCGCACGGCCGCCATCAGATCGCGGATGAGCTGGTCGTCGAAGGCGTTGTGCGTCAGCGGCCGGTTGAGGGTCAGCGTGGCGATGTTCTTGTCGTTGATGTCGATCAGCAGTGTGCTCATGTCGTCACATCCTGAAAATGCCGAAGTCGGTCTTCTCGATCGGGGCGTTCAAGGCGGCGGACAGGCCGAGCCCGAGAACCATGCGGCTGTCGGCCGGGTCTATGATTCCGTCGTCCCAGAGCCGCGCGCTCGCATAGTACGGATGCCCCTGCTCCTCGTACTGGGCACGGATGGGCGCCTTCAGCGCCTCTTCTTCCTCCGTGCTCCAGGACTGGCCCTTGGCGGCAAGGGCGTCGCGCTTCACCTGCGCCAGCACGTTGGCCGCCTGCTCGCCGCCCATCACAGAGATGCGCGCGTTCGGCCACATCCATAGCAGCCGCGGGCCGAAGGCGCGGCCGCACATGCCGTAGTTGCCAGCGCCGAAGCTGCCGCCGATGATCAGCGTGAACTTGGGCACGCGCGCGCAGGACACCGCCGTTACCATCTTGGCGCCATCCTTGGCGATGCCGCCGGCCTCGTACTTCTTGCCGACCATGAAGCCGGTGATGTTCTGCAGGAAGACGAGGGGGATGCCGCGCTGCGCGCAGAGCTGGATGAAGTGCGCGCCCTTGAGGGCCGACTCCGAGAACAGGATGCCGTTGTTGGCCACGATGCCCACGGGGTAGCCGAAGATGTGGGCGAAGCCGCAGACGAGAGTCGTGCCGTAGAGATGCTTGAACTCGTCGAACTCGCTGGCGTCGACCAGCCGCGCGATCACCTCGCGAATATCGTACGGCTTGCGCGTGTCCGCCGGGATGATCCCGTGGAGCTCGGCCGCATCGTGGACAGGCTCGCGCGCGGCGCGGATCTCGACGCCCGGCGCTTTGACGCGGTTGAGATGGCCGACGATGCGGCGGGCGATACCGAGCGCATGCGTGTCGTCCTGGGCGTAATGGTCGGTGACGCCGGACGTGCGGCTGTGCACGTCGGCGCCGCCCAGCTCCTCGGCGCTCACCACCTCGCCGGTCGCTGCCCGCACCAGCGGCGGGCCCCCGAGGAAGATCGTGCCCTGGTTGCGCACGATGATGCTTTCGTCGGCCATGGCCGGCACATAGGCGCCGCCCGCCGTGCAGGAGCCCATGACGACGGCGACCTGCGGAATCCCCAGCGCCGACAGCGTCGCCTGGTTGTAGAAAATGCGGCCGAAGTGATCGCGGTCGGGGAACACCTCGTCCTGGTTGGGCAGGTTGGCGCCGCCGGAATCGACGAGGTAGATGCAGGGGAGCCGGTTCTCGCGCGCGATGTCCTGGGCGCGCAGATGCTTCTTGACCGTGAGCGGATAGTAGGTGCCGCCCTTGACCGTCGCGTCGTTGACGACGATCACGCACTCCTGGCCGCTCACCCGTCCGATGCCCGTGATGATGCCGGCGGCCGGTATCGGCTCGTCATAGACGCCGTAGGCGGCGAGCTGCGACAGCTCCAGGAACGGCGCCCCCGGATCGAGCAGCGCCCTGACGCGCTCGCGCGGCAGCAGCTTGCCCCTGGCGACATGCCGGTCGCGCGCCGCCGCGCCGCCGCCCAGACGGATCGTATCGACCCTGGCGCGCAGGTCGGCGACCTGCGCGCCGAGCGCCTCGGCATTGCGGCGAAAGTCCTCCGATCGCGTGTCGATATGTGATTCCAGAACGGTCATCCGGGCGCCCGAATCCCCTCCTGCAACCGTAGCATCGCCGCCCCCAAAGCGCCACGCCCGCCCGGGCGGCGCGCAGCCCTACTTGTCACCGCCTTTGTCTCGCGCCGGATGGCTCGTATATGAATGTCGCGGACAGCGATCGGGGCGAACCAATCATGGCGGATGAGACGGGCAGGGTGCCGGGCGTCGCGTTCAGGCTGCAGCGGGCCATCGATCCCGACCACGACCATGTGCGCGGCGGTCATGCCCCCGACGACGTCGTCAGCATCGTCCTCTACGGCGACTATCTGTGCCCCTACTGCCGGCGTCTCGGCCCCGTGCTCGACCGGTTGCGCCAGGCCCTCGGCGAGCGGTTTGCCTATGCCTTCCGTCACTTTCCAAACGAGCGGGCGCACCCCGGCGCGACCTTCGTCGCGCAGGCCGCCGAGGCCGCCGCACGGCAGGGTCATTTCTGGCAGATGCATGACCGGCTCTATGGACAGGAGCCCCCGCTCGGCGAAGAGCAGGTCTCGGAATTCGCGACGGCGCTCGGTCTCGATAAGGAGCGGTTCCGGCGTGATCTAGAGAGCGAAGAAACGCGCCGCCGCGTCGACGAGGACCTTGCCGACGGCCGGCGCAACGGTGTCACGGGGACGCCGACGCTGTTCGTCGACGGGATCCGTTACGACGGCGCCTGGGATTTCTATTCGATGCTGGAGGCCTTGGAGCGGCCGGTCGGCGCGCAGGTCCAGCGCTCCGCGCGCGTGTTCGCGAGCCTGCCGGCATCGGGCGGTCTCGTCCTGATTCTCGCCGCTGGCGCGGCGCTGCTCTGCGCCAACACGCCGCTGGCGCCCTACTACCGTCTCTTCATCGAGTCGTCGTTCAGCATCGGCCCGCCCGGCGGGCTGCTCACGCTGACCGTCGGCGCGTGGTTCTCCGAGGGCCTGCTGGCGATATTCTTCCTGCTGGTCGGCCTCGAGATCCGCCGCGAAATGACGGTGGGATCCCTGGCGGACTGGCGCGCCGCGCTGCTGCCCGTCATTGCCGCCGTGGGCGGCGTGCTGGCGCCGACGGCGATCTACCTGGCGCTGAACCCCGGGCCGACGGCGCCCGGCTGGTCGGTGCCGACCGCCACCGACGTCGCGTTCGCGCTCGGCATCCTGGCGCTGCTCGGCGAGCGCGTTCCCGTGGGGCTGCGGGTTTTCGTGGCGGCACTCGCCGTGGTCGACGACATCCTGTCGATGCTGACGCTTGCCATCTTCTATCCGCACGCCTTCGAGGCGACATGGCTCCTGGCCAGTGCCGTCGCGACCGGGCTCCTGTTCACCCTCAATCGCGGCCGCGTCTACGCCGGCTGGCCCTACACCGTGGTTACCGTTGCGCTATGGCTCTCGCTGCACGCCGCCGGCGTCCATGCCGCCCTGGCGGGCGTCCTGCTGGCCGCCTTCCTGCCGACGCGACCGGCGCCCGCGGCGGGCCCGCTGCTCGCCCAGGCAGCGACGGCGCTCGCCGCCCTCGAACATGCGGAAACCGATGCCTCCGCTGGCGGCGGGGAAAGGCGGCGCCTCGAGCAGGAGCCGATCTGGGACTGGGCCAGCCGCAATCTTTCCGCCGCCAGCGACCGGTTGCTGTCGCCGGCCGACCGCATCGAGCGTGCGGTGGCGCCGTGGAGCGCGCATGTGATTCTGCCCCTCTTTGCGTTCTCCGCCACGGGGGTCGCGCTTGCCGTCGATCTTTCCTCGCCGGACGCGCGGGCGATTCTGTGGGGCGTCATCCTCGGGCTCGTGATCGGCAAGCCGCTGGGCGTGGCGCTGGCGTCGCTGCTGGCAATCAAAGCCCGCCTTGCCGTGGCCCCGGAAGGCATCACGTTGCGCAACTTCATCGGCGCCGCCTGTCTCTGCGGCATCGGAGACACGGTGGCGCTGCTGATGGCGGACCAGGCATTCCCGCAAAGCCTCGACGCGGCGGTTGCCAAGATCGGCGTGCTCGTCGGCTCTGTCCTGGCCGCCGCTCTCGGCGCCACCGTGCTAGCCTTCGACGCAAAGGCACGCGAGGTTACACCTGCTCCGGCGTCCTGATGTAATCTGTTCGCCGGCCCGCCCGTTCGCCCCGAAGGAGCCATCCGATGAGCCTTGCGGAGACGCGCAGTCACCAGCTGTTTCCCGTGCTCGACCCGGCGCAGATCGAGACGGCGAAGCGTTTCGCCAGCGGCGAAGCGCGCCGCTTTGCGGCGGGCGAGATCGTCTTCGACGTCGGCGAGCGCAACGCGCCGGCCTGGATCGTGCTCGAAGGCTCGATGGCGGTCGTGCGGCGCGACGGGCTCGCCCACGAGGCGGCCATCACGACGCACCGTGTCGGCCAGATCAGTGGCGAGGTGAGCCAGCTCGCCGGCCGTGCATCGCTGGCGCGCGGCCGCGCCGGCCCCGAGGGCTGCACCGCCCTGCCCTTCGATGCCGCGCACCTGCGGGCGCTCGTCGTCGGCTCGGCAGAACTGGGTGAGATCGTGATGCGCGCCTTCATCCTGCGGCGCGTGGGCTTGATCCAGGGCGGCAGCGCGGGATCGGTGCTCGTGGGCCTACCGGGCGAGCCGGATCTCGTGCGGCTGCAGGGCTTCCTTGCGCGCAACAGCTATCCCTGCACCGTGCTGGACGCATCCGCCGATCCGGAGGCCCGCGCCCTCGTCGAGCGGCTGGGCGTGCGGGCGGACGAGCTGCCGCTGATGGTCTGTCCGAACGGCACCGTGCTGAAGCGCCCGACCGATGCCGAAGCCGGCGCCTGCCTCGGCATCACGCCCGAGCTGGATCCGCAGGCGCTGTACGACGTCGCCGTCGTCGGCGCCGGCCCGGCCGGCCTCGCCACCGCCGTCTATGCCGCCTCCGAGGGCCTCTCCGTCCTCGTGCTCGACCAGCGAGCGATCGGCGGCCAAGCCGGGGCCTCCGCCCGCATCGAAAACTATCTGGGCTTCCCGACCGGCATCTCCGGCCAAGCCCTGGCCGGTCGCGCCTTCACCCAGGCGCAGAAGTTCGGCGCCGAGCTGGCGATCCCGGTCGAGATCGCCAGGCTCCATTGCAGCGGGGCCCTGCGCCGTCCCGGCGATCCCTTGCGCCTGGAGCTCACCAACGGCCGCGCCGTGCAGGCGCGCACGGTGGTCATTGCCTCCGGTGCGCGCTATCGCCGGCCGGATATACCGAACCTGGAGACCTTCGAGGGGGCCGGCGTTTCCTACTGGGCGTCGCCGGTCGAGGCGAAGCTCTGCGCCGGCGAGGAGGTTGCGGTAATCGGCGGCGGCAACTCAGCCGGCCAGGCGGTCGCGTTTCTGGCGCCCAAGGTCAAGCGCCTGCACCTGATCGTACGCGGCAAGGGCCTCGAAGCGACGATGTCCCGCTACCTCATCGACCGCATCGCGAATCTGCCCAACGTGGACCTGCACATCGGCAAGGAAGTCGTCGAACTCGCCGGCGATCGGAAAGCGGGCCTCACGGGCGCCGTCTTCCGCAGGCGTGCGGACGGCGCGACCCACAGCTGCCCGCTCCGCCACCTGTTTCTCTTCATCGGCGCCGATCCGTGCACGGGCTGGCTGAGCGACCACATCGCCGTCGACGACAAGGGATTCGTCGTCACCGGCGCCGACCTTGCCGAAGGCGCGAGCCGCGCGCGTCGCGGCCCCCTGCCGCTCGAAACGAGCATGCCCGGCGTGTTCGCGATCGGCGACGTGCGCGCTGGCTCGACCAAGCGCGTCGCCGCCGCCGTCGGCGAAGGCGCCGCCGTCGTGGCCCAGATTCATGGCGTGCTGGCACTGCACCGCGACCGTGCCGCCTGAGGCGGCTTTCACACCGGCACTCACAACTGCATGATCAACCTGCGTCCTTCGACAAGCTCAGGATGAGGGAAAGTCTTTGTGGCACGAAGAAAGACCCTCATCCTGAGCTCGTCGAAGGACGCACCCTGACCATCCAGCGCTGCCCGCAACCCGATCGCACTCGAAAACTTTACGCGTCCCGCGGAGGCGGCCTATTCAGGGCGACTGTTCGTCGGAGTCATGGTGCTCGTAGCGGCCGGCGAAGGCGATCCGGTCGGACGCGCTGCCCCAGGTCGTCGCCAGGAGACCCGTCGGCCCGACGATCGCGTCCGGCAGAAGCACCTGGCGCAATGGCGCGTTCGGCAGCGCGGCCGATACCGGGCAGATCAGGGAATTGCCGCGGAAGCTGCAGGCGTCGGAGGTGACCGGCGGGGCGGCGTCGCCATAGTCGAAATCCACATGCAGATCCGATCCCATGAGCAGGATCGGAGTCGAGAAGACGACGCGCAACCGCGCCCCGGAGTCCGACGCCGTTGATTCCGCATTGGGCAGCTCGGCGCGCACGATGCGCGGCGGCTCCGGGTACAGGCCGCCGTCATAGAAGATGAAATCGACCGCCGGACCTGGTGCGGCGCCTTCCGGCACGCCGATGTCCGGCGCGGCCGCCGGTGTCGGCGGATCGCGGCATTCCAGCAGCCCGCGGTCATCCTCGTTGACGATGCAGCCGGCGCCACGCCCAGGACTGCCGGCGGCGAGGGAGAAGTCGCCGTTCGCGGCGTCGACGAAGAGGGGCTTCGATGGCGGCACGGAAATGCCGCTGACCCGGTAGCCCTGGGCGCGCAGCCCCGCCGGAAAATCCGGATGGTTGCTGAGGTCATGATTGAAGGAATAGTTGTCGTTGTCCCACAGGAAGCCGTTGAAGAACGGCTTCACGCCCTCGCATAGGCCGTCGGGATAGTCCTCCGGCCGGCAGAAGGCGATGGCGTTGTTCCAGTGTCCGATATAGCCGAGGCGTCCGTCCTTGATCACGCTCGACCGCAGGTACCAGCTGT
>JBKOWC010000192.1:0-4541 GCA_046724215.1 Pseudomonadota bacterium
CGGCACAGCCGGTCGAGCCGGCGCTGCCCGCGCCCGTGGCGCCCGACGGCACCGTCCGCGTGAGTGCCGAGATGCTGGAGAATCTGCTGTCGACGGTCAGCCGCCTCATGGCGGCGCAGACCGAGATGATGCAGCTGCTGAAGACCAAGGAACCAGCCGCGGTGCCGCCCGTCGTCGCGTCGGCCGACGCCGTCATCCCCGACACGGCTGCCAAGGCCGCGCCGGAGCCGCCCGTTGCGGCCGCACCGAATCCCGCGGCGCCGCCCCGCGACGCCAGCCCGATCACGGCCGATGGCAAGGTCGTGCCCTTGCATACGCGCCAGTCCGTTCCGCCGCGGTCGCTGCCGGAGGCCGCGCCCACCGCCGCGTCGACCGGCGCACCCAAGGTCGCACCGCCGGCGCCGGTCGCTGCCGTCCCGACCCAGCGCGTCGTGTTGTTCCGGGCGGCGGACCGCGCGGTGCGCGCCGTCATGCTCGATCGCGCCACGCGGCTCGAGGAGGTCGACGTGAAGGCGATCGACGGGTCGCGCGGCCTCTGGGTCATGCGCTCCGCGGGCGAGATCTTTCCGCTGGTGCCGTTCGATGCCGCCCATCGGCTGGCCGAGAACGGCCGGGCGCCGGTGATCGTCTTCACCTTCGACGGCCAGAGCTTCGGCCTGCTCGTCGATTCGGTCCTCAGCGTCAGCGACGCGGTCGTTACGCCGGCGACGACCAGGCGCGTCGGGTACCTCGGCACTGCGCAGGTCGACGGCGCCGCGGTCGACGTCATCGATCCGCTCCACCATCTCAACGAAGCCGTGCAGAATCGCTTCCGCCTGGGACGCCGCAACGACTCCAAGCCGCGGCCGCCGCGGCCCGAGCGGCCGGCCATTCCGGACGGCGACGACCTCTTCGTCCGCAAGCCGGCGCGCTGAAACCCCGGGTCGCAGAAACGAAATCGCCGGGCCCTGGCGGGACCCGGCGATGTCAGTCCTTGCCGGAGAGCGGCGACGCGGGGAGGCCCGCGCCGCGCCCGAAATCAGCCGACCGCGGCCTGCTTCGCCGGCGCGGCGCTCTCGTCGGCGGGGTCGCGCAGCACGTAGCCGCGGCCCCAGACCGTCTCGATGTAGCTGTCGCCGCCGGTAGAGGCCTTCAGCTTGTGGCGGAGCTTGCAGACGAACACGTCGATGATCTTGAGTTCCGGCTCGTCCATGCCGCCGTAGAGATGATTGAGGAACATTTCCTTGGTCAGCGTCGTGCCCTTGCGCAGCGACAGGAGTTCGAGAATGCCGTACTCCTTGCCGGTCAGGTGCAGCGGCTGGCCTTCCACCTCGACGACGCGGGTGTCGAGATTGACCGACAGCTTGCCGGTCTTGATGATCGAGTCGGAGTGGCCCTTGGAACGGCGCACGATCGCCTGGATGCGGGCGATCAGCTCGCGCTTGTCGAACGGCTTCGTCAGGTAGTCGTCGGCCCCGAAGCCGAGGCCCTTGATCTTGTTGTCGAGTTCCGAAAGTCCCGAAAGAATCAGGATCGGCGTGTTGACGCGGGCCGAGCGCAGCCGGCGCAAGACCTCGTAACCGTCGATGTCCGGCAGCATGATATCGAGAAGAATGATATCGTAGTCGTAAAGCTTGCCGATCTCGAGGCCGTCTTCCCCCAAATCGGTCGAATCGACGATGAAGTTCTCCGACTTGAGCATCAGTTCGATGCCCTGGGCGGTGTTCGAATCGTCTTCAACCAGCAGAACGCGCATAGTTAGCTCCGGCAGCTAAAGTGGATGAAGCCTAAACTGTTAACCATTGTCCCGCCACTTCCTTAATAAACCTTTACCGAGCGTCGAAAAAGCGCGTGCGGCGCGGGCCCGGTCGGCGTTCACCGATGCTTAAGAATTATCCGCCATGATCGCGGTAACTAATTGATCTTAATAATTTCTTCGAGCGCTGCTGCGAGACCGAGGATGCACCGCGCCGTGAATCGGGGGAAAGCCACGCAAATATTTTTCGCTACTGATGCGACCAGCGCCGGACTCGGAGGCCGCAGCCGGTGACCGCGATCGACCAGATGGCCCGCATCTACCGCTGGGCCTATCAGGAGAAAAAGCGCACGCTCGACGAGCTGCTCCGCTTGGCGGAGCGGCTGCGCGCGGATATCGACCGGCTCGATTCGCCGGCGACGACCCCTGACCCGCGCCGCGAGCGGCTCGAGCGGACGATCGCGGAGATCGACACCAACATCGAGCGGGCGCGCGAAGATCTCACGATCGCCGAAGCGGAGTTCGCCCGCGTCGAGCAGATGCAGGACGGCCGCGACGGCGCCGACAAGACCTCCATCCAGCGCCGCAACCAGCGCGCCGCCGGTCTCGGCCGCCAGCGCTGAGCACCCCAGTCTCGGGTTTCTTCCTTCTTTGCGACTCCCCCGCGAAAGCGGGGGCCCAGAGCAAGTGACGAATCGGCGGCCCTGGACCCCCGCTTTCGCGGGGGAATCAAAGAAGACCTGCTGTCCTACCGGTGACGCTTGTCGGAAGCGGCGGAGAAACGAAACGGCGCTTTAGCGCACTTCGTCCATCGTGCGGTCGTTGCCGCGGTAGTCCTGCAGCCGCGTGACGCGCAGGCCGCGCAGACCGTGACGATCGATGAGCCGCTGCCAGGAGAGGAACTCCTCGACCGACAGCGTATAGCGGGCGCAGGCTTCATCCAGGCTGAGCAGCCCGGCGCGCACCCCGGCAACCACTTCCGCCTTGCGGCGAATGACCCAGCGCTTGGTGCCCGGCGGGGGCAGGTCATCAAGCGTAATCGGCATGCCTTCCGGCCCGCGGACGGCACCCTGTTTAGCGTGATGCTCTGCACTCATTCCTAACTCCGTATCCGCCGAATCGGGCGTTAAGCGTGATCCGATGGCCGTCAAGATACGGTAGCGCTTTTAAAAATCCCCTAAACGCGACGGTTAACGCCTTGGCGCGCCTGGGATCGCCGGGGTTGTCCCGGCGCCGGCGGGTCGGGTCTGCGGCGCGGCGCATTTTTCCTTGGGGCGGCGGCCGGCGGTCGCCGGGGTTCCGCCCGTGCCGGCGGCCGGTTCAGATCCGGGTGTCAATCAACAAGGTTATGATTTTTCAACCTTTTTTTGCGAAACAAGAGGTGATTCTGCGGCTTGCGGGCGGAAGCGAATCTCCTATACTCCGCCGCCATTTCGAGGTTGGGCTACCAAGCGAGGATATGCGACCGTTGTTGCCCCCGGATTACCGTCCCACGGAGGACGAAGAGTTCATGAACCCGATGCAGCGCGAGTACTTCCGCATGAAGTTGCTCGCCTGGCGATCGGAGCTGTTGCAGGAGTCGTCGGAGACCTTGCTCCACCTGCAGCAGGAGAGCCTGTCCGAGCCGGACATCGCCGACCGCGCCTCCCTGGAAACCGACCGCTCGCTCGAGCTGCGCACCCGCGACCGGGAACGGAAGCTGATCTCCAAGATCGACGACGCGCTGCAGCGCCTCGAGGACGGATCTTACGGCTACTGCGAGGAGACCAACGAGCCGATCAGCCTGCGCCGCCTCGAGGCGCGGCCGATCGCGACCCTCAGCATCGAGGCGCAGGAGCGCCACGAGCGCATGGAGCGGACCCACCGCGACGAATAGCTACGGCGTCGTCTTCTGCACGTAGTCCGCCTGAAAGTCGCGCAATTCCGCCATATTGAGTTCCGATACCGCCCAGAACGACAGTTCGCCGCGCGTCCAGTGCAGCAGGTTGTAGCCCTGGCGCGCTGAAGCCTGCAGCGGCGTGTCGGCGGCCCCCGGCGCCGGCCAGACGTACAGGTTGATGACATGCTGGTTGCGTCGATAGACCAGCACGGCGGCTTCGTGCTCGTCGATATAGTCGAGGCGGCCGCCGGCGAGCGGGAAATGCTCCTCGGCGAGGTCGACGACCGGCGGCGAGACGTCGAGCTTGCCGTTGAACCAGGGCTTCACGGTGTGCTGGTCCGACGACGGCACGTCGACCAGGTGGTTTGCCTGGAGCGAGCGGATATGTCCGGCCACCAGCTCGCCCGGGAGGCTATCGGTGCTCGGGTTGCCGCCGAGGACGAACAGCAACAGGCTTGCTGCCAGCGCCAGCGAGGTCCCGGCCCCCAGGCGCCAGTCGCCGAACAGGCGCTGCCACCACGGCGCCCGCTCTGCGGGTCGTGCAGCCGCCTGCGGAATCCCGGCCTCGATGCGCTGCCGCAGGGCTTCGGGCGCCCGGTGGAACAGTTCCGGTCCGCGGATCGCCGCCCGCAGCGCCTGCTGCCGCCGGTACTCGGCCGCGCAGGCGGCGCAGGTCTCGAGGTGCCGCTCGAACTGCACGGCATTGGCCGCGTCGAGCTCGCCGTCGAGCATGCCGTGCAGGAGCGGCGTCATCTCCGCGCAGCTCATGCGCCTTGCTCCTTCTCCCGATAGGCGGCCCACGCCTTCTGCAGCAGGCCGCGCGCCCGGGCGAGCCGCGACATCACCGTGCCGATTGGCACGCCCGTGATCTCCGCGATCTGCTGGTAGGGAAGCTCATGCATCTCCCGCAGGACAAGGGTCTCGCGG
>JBKOWC010000213.1:0-5157 GCA_046724215.1 Pseudomonadota bacterium
TGGTGCAGCCGGAACCCTTGACGCAGCTGCCGGAATTGGTGCGGCTGTAGGTCTTGCCGGAGTTCGTGGTGACCTCGTTGGTGCTGTTCCAGCTGTGGGTCGCCGGGTCGTAGTTGCGGTCGAAGGTGCGCGTCCAGCCGCTACCGTTCGAGGTGCTGCCGGTCATGGTTCCGTCGGCATGGCCGCGGGTGCGGTTGACGGTGCCGCTCGACTGGCCCGTCGTGCCGTTGCTGTCCTGCCACCACAGATTGCGCTGGCGCTGGCCGGCCGAGGCGTCCGGGGTCGCGGCGGCGACGAGGACGAGGGCGGCGGCCGGGATCAGCGACATCTTCAACAGTGACTTGCCGAACATCTAATGTCTCCTGCCAACAAAAAGGGTTAAGGGGCGCAGCCGGTTGGGATCGCTTCTCGTTTCGGTGCTGGGCGGTAATTCCTTGCCGCCGTCCGCGGGCCCGACGCCCATGTATATAGGATAGGAATTATGCCGTGGTTTGTCGGGGGCATGACGGGGCGTATCGATTTGTAACGTTTGATGTCAGCGACTCCCCCTCGCGGCCGGGCTTTGCTAGGGTTCCCGCCATGGCGGAGGTGACGTCCGTCCTCGTCGTCGAGGACGATCCGGAGATCCGAGACCTCGTCGAGGGGCTGCTGGCGCGCGAGGGATTTCGCGTCACCGCGGTGGGCGATGGCGCCGCGATGGATCGCGCCATGGCGCGCGTCAGCCCCGACCTCGTCATCCTCGACGTCATGCTGCCCGGCGAGGACGGCCTGTCGATCTGCCGGCGGTTGCGGGCGAACACCTCGATCCCGCTGCTGATGCTGACCGCCAAGGGCGACGACGTCGACCGCATCGTCGGGCTCGAGATGGGAGCCGACGACTATCTTCCCAAGCCGTTCAATCCGCGCGAGCTGGTCGCCCGCATCCGCGCGGTGCTGCGCCGGGCCACCGCGCCGGCGGCGAGCGGCCCGAGCGCGCGGCGGCTCGTCTTTGCCGACTGGATCGTCGACCTCGACGCCCGCGAGGTCCGGCGCAGCGGCGGCGAGGCGCTGGAGCTGACCAGCGCCGAGTTCGACCTTCTGGCCGCCTTCGTCACCCACCCCCAGCGCGTGCTCAACCGCGACCAGCTGCTCGACTGGACGCAGGGCCGCCTGGCCAGCCCGCTCGACCGCAGCATCGACGTGCAGGTGAGCCGCCTGCGCAAGAAGATCGAGCCCGATGCGCGCAACCCGACGCTGATCAAGACGGTGCGCAACGGCGGCTACAGTCTCACCGTGGCGGTGCGCGAGGCCTGAGGTGCGGCGCACCAGCATCGCCTTCCGCCTGATCTTCATCGTCGCGACCGGCTTAATCGTGGTGCAGCTCGTCGCCACCTCGGCCTTCTACCTGCAGCGCAGCCGCGATACCCAGACCGGCTTCCGCTTCCCATTGCCGGACCAGGTGAGCGCCATCGTCGAGCTGCTCGAGACGGCGCCGCCCGAGGCGCATTCGCAGCTGCTGCGGGCGGTGAACGCGCCCGACCTGCGCGTCGCCGTAGTCGCGCAGCCGCCGGCCGCCGACGTCAGCGGCGCCGGCGTCCGCCGCATGCCGGTGCTGGAGGACACCGTGCGCCGCTACCTCGACGCGCTCGGGCCGCGCGACGTGCGGGCCATGATCGCCCGGCCGGACAACGACGACGGCGACGTTGCCGTCCGCTTCGACGAGCGCGACCTCTGGTCGGCCTATCCGCTGCGCTTCGTCATCGGGCTGAAGTCCGGCGAGTATGTCGTGATCGAGACGCGCAGCGGCATCGCGCGCCGCATGTATGGCTGGCCGCTCGGCCTCATCGCCAGCGCGCTGGCGCTCGTGATCGCCGCCGCCTCGGCCTATGGCGTCTGGCGCGAGACCAAGCCGCTCGGACGCCTTGCCGCCGCCGCCGAGCAGTTCGGCCGCACCGACGCGCAGCCGGTGCCGCTCGCCGAGTCCGGCGCGCGCGAGCTGCGCGCGCTCATCGGCGCCTTCAACCGCATGCAGCAGCGGGTGTGGGAGCTGATGCGCGGCCGCACGCTCATGCTCGGCGCCATCTCGCACGACCTGCGCACCTACCTGACGCGCCTGCGCCTGCGCGCCGAATTCATCGGCGACGCCAACCAGCGCGAGCGCGCCGTGCGCGACGTCGACGCCATGGTGGCCATGGTCGACGACACCCTGGCGTTCATCCGGACCGAGGCGCGCCCCGATCTCACGGAGACGGTCGACATCGGCGACCTCGTGCACACGGAATGGGAGGCCCGCCACGGGCAGGGGAGCGCGGTGAGCCTGTTGCCGGCGCCCGACGAGGACCTCTTCGTCAGCGGCAGCCGCATGGCGATCGAGCGCGTGCTCGCCAACATCGTCGACAACGCCCTCAAATACGGCAAGGAGGCCGCGATCGAGCTGGTGGCGGCGCCGGCCACCGTCGAGGTCCGCGTGCACGACCGCGGCCCCGGCATTCCCGCGGCCGAGCGCGAGCGCGTGTTCGAGCCGTTCTATCGGCTCGACGAATCCCGCAACCTCAAGACCGGCGGCACCGGCCTCGGCCTCGCCATCTCGCAGCAGATCATCCAGCGCCACGACGGCCGCATCCTGCTGGAGGACCGCCCCGGCGGCGGCCTCACGGTGCGGCTTGTGCTGCCGCGCTGCGCGCCCGACGGCGCGGCGATGGCTCAGCCGGCAACGCCGGCCAAGCGGCGGGCGAAGCGGGGATAGACCTCGCTGATCTCGGCGCCGATGCGACCGCGGATGAGGGCCAGCGACTCGGGATCGGGCGCCGGCGTCGGCGGCACTTCGGCCGGCGCCTCGTAGTCGAAGCCGGTGTTGGCGCGGATCTCGTCGACCGTGTGGCCGGGATGCACGCTCGCAAGGCGGAAGCGGCGGCGCGTCCTGTCGAAGGCGAAGACGCAGCGGTCGGTGACGAGCGCGTAGGGACCGCCGGGCCGGTAGACGTTGTCCTGGCTCACGCCGGGGGCGCTCACGAAGTCGACGCGCGGCACCAGGCTGCGCCGGCTGTGCTCCTCGCGGAACAGGATCACGCGCGGCACCAGAAAATAGAGATAGGCGGCGCCGAAGCTGCCGGGCCAGCGCACGCTCATCCGCGCGGGGTCGCCCGGGACGGGAATGCCGACCAGGTTGATGTTGGCTTCGCCATCGATCTGGCCGCCGCCGAGGAAGAAGGCGTCGATGCGCCCCTGCGCCGCGCAGTCGAACAATTCGCGCCCGCCGTCGGTGAAGAAGTTGTTGTCCTCGCTGCCGAGGAGCGACACGCGCAAGGTCCCGCCCGAGCGCGCCCGCGCCAGCAGCGCCGCGGCGCCGGGGATGGGCGAGGACACGCCCACCGCGACATGGCGGAGGCCATCGAGCATCCGCGCCACGGTCGCGATGAGCAGTTCCTCCGGACTGCAGGCGGTCTCGTCCAGCATGGCGGTTTCAAATGAACACAGGGTGGCCGCATTTGCCAATGCTCTCCTGCCGTACCTGCACTGGCGTGAACGCGTGACGTACCATTTCGCCAAGATTTTCATGATTCCCCCGCGAAAGCGGGGCCCAGAGCAAGTGACGGTGCGCCGGCCCTGGACCCCCGCTTTCGCGGGGGAATCAAATAACGGAAACGCGAAGCTTTGCACGCCGGCGGCCGCATATTCGCGCCAATCGTGACCAAGATCACTCAGGCACAGGCAACTCGTCCCTATCATTAGCGGTGGGAAAGGGCGAAACCGCCCGGCTGACGAATGGGGATGGCGATGAGCGCGCTGCATGCACGCAAGTTCGGATTCCTCCTGCCGCTGCTGGCGGCGATGTTCCTGTGGGCCTCAATTGACCGGTCCGCAGCGGCCGCCGACGGCGAGCGCCGCGTCGCGCTGGTGATCGGCAACTCCGCCTATCAGCACGTGCCGCACCTCCCCAATCCGACCAACGATGCGGAGGCGATGGCGGCCACTCTGCAGCGCCTCGGCTTCGAGGTCACCAAGGGCATCGATCTCGACCGCGCCGGCACGGAGAAGATCATCCGCGCCTTCTCGGCGCAGCTGCCGGGCGCCAAGGTGGCGCTGCTCTACTACGCCGGCCACGGCATCCAGGTCGCTGACCGCAACTACATCATTCCGGTCGACGCCCAGCTCAACGACGAGACCGACCTCGACTTCGAGGCCACCGGCATCGACCTCGTCATGCGACTGATGGAGCGCGAGCCGCGCATGAACCTCGTCTTCCTCGACGCCTGCCGCGACGATCCGCTGGCGCAGAACCTGGCCCGCTCGATGGGCTCGACGCGTTCGCTGGCGATCGGCCGCGGCCTCGCCTTCGTCGATGCCGAGGTCGGCAGCTTCATCGCCTTCGCCACCCAGCCGCACACCGTCGCCCTCGACGGCAACGGCGACCACAGCCCGTTCACGGCGGCGCTGCTCCGCCACATGGAGGAGCCCGGCGTCGGCCTCTCCGACATGATGGTCGAGGTGCGCAACGACGTGATGGCCGCGACCGACGGCAAGCAGGTGCCGTGGGATCACTCCTCGCTCACCGGCAGCTTCTATTTCCAGCCGGCCGTGGCGACCGCGACGGCGACGACCGCCCCGACGACGGCGCCCGGCGCAACGACGCCGCCGCCGGCCCCGCCGGCCGCCGGCACGGTCGACAAGGAAGTCGTCTTCTGGGACTCGATCAAGGACAGCAACAGCCCGGCGCAGTTCGAGGCCTATCTCGACCAGTTCCCGAACGGCACCTTCGCGTCGCTCGCCCGCGTCCGCCTCGACGAGCTGAAGACGCAGGCGGCACAGGCCGCGTCGGCGGTGCCGCCGCACGACCAGGTCGCCAGCCTGACGCCGGCCGCCGACGCGCCCCCGCCCGAGCAGGTGGAGCGCAGCATCGGCCTCAGCCGCGACGGCCGCGTGCGCGTGCAGGTGGCGCTCAAGCTGCTCGGCTACGACATCGGCACGCCCGACGGCGTGTTCGGCCCGAAGAGCCGCACGGCGATCTCCACCTGGCAGACCGCCCAGGGCGACGCCGCCACCGGCTACCTGACCACGGACGAGCATACGGCGCTGCTCGCGGCCGCGGCACCACAGCTCGCCGCCTGGGACCTGCAGCAGCAGAAGAATGCCGAGATCGCGCGCCAGCGGCAGGCCGCCGCCGCGGCCCAGGCGCAG
>JBKOWC010000321.1:0-5830 GCA_046724215.1 Pseudomonadota bacterium
ATGATGCCCCCTCGCGATCAGCTCGATGCCGCCCCGTCTCGCGGACTCCGCCGAACCTCTGCGGTCAGCCCGGATGCTGCCCTCGCCCGGTTTTGGCGCCGGCACGAGCCCCAACCAGGGCTGAGCTTATTGCGTGATATCCGGCACAACTGTGATCCGGCTCACAGCCGGTACGGGTCGCCGCGCGATGCCGGTCCAATTTCACAGATGTCGCGATTTCGCGACAAATTTGGTGCGTCTTCGGCGCATTACGAAACGTTACATTCGGGCCCCGATCCGCCATGTGAGCGTTACGAGGCTCGCGCACACTACCTGCCGGTATGCGGTGTCGATGACCGTCGTCGGCTCGCCGTTCGGTGAGGAGATCGCACGATATGGCTGGATTGCGGGAACTGCTGTTCGGCGGACCATCGGCGGTGGCAAAGCCGCCGCGGACCGGCGCGCGTGCGGCGGTTGCTTCCATGCCCGCGAAGGCGCCGATGCGGAAGCCCGACGCCTCGGCGAGGGCGGCCATCGAGCCGGCCCATGGTTTCCGGGTCAGCATCGTCGCCTCGCTCAATCGCAACTATTCCTTCCTGCTGCATGACCGCTCCAGCGGCACGACGGCGGTCGTCGACCCCCATGACGCCAGCCCGATCATGGCCTTGGCGCGGGCGCAGGGCTGGACCATCCAGCATGTGCTGATCACGCATCATCACAACTGCGCCGGCAATCTTGCCCTCAAGAAGGCGACCGGCTGCACGATACACGGACCTGCCCGCGAGGCCGATCGCATTCCCGGACTCGATGTCGGTTACTATGGCGGCGAGTCGCTCAAGATCGGCAATGTCGCGGCGCAAGTCCTGTCGGTCCCGGGCCACACGGCAGGACATCTGGCCTTCTGGTTCTCGGGTCCCGGCGCCTTGTTCTGCGGCGATACGCTGACGCCGCTCGGCTGCGGCTTCGTGGACGAGGGTACGCCCGAGCAGATGTGGAACTCCCTGACGCAGCTTCGCGAGCTGCCGTCCGAAACGTTGGTCTATTCCGGCTTCGAATGCGGCCAGGCCAATGCCCGCTTCGCCCTGACCTTCGACCGCGAGAACCTGTGGCTGCAGACGCGCGCGAAGCGGATGAATGCTCTCAGCGAAGCGGGCCGCGCCTCGGTACCGGCAAAACTGGAAGACGAACACACCACCAACCCTTTCCTGCGCGCCGATGATCCGCGGATAGCCGCGGCGATCGGCGTCTCGGGCGCGCTGCCGGGGCAGGTGTTCGTCGAACTGCGCAAGCGCCGCGACTGGTTTCAGCGCCAGACGAACTAGAATCATGGAGACCGGGATGGCCTCGAGCAATGTCCGTATTCTCATCGCCGATGACGATCAAGACCTGGCGGAGAGCCTCGCCGATCTGCTGCGATTTCACGGCTACGACGTGGATCTGGCCAAGGACGGCCAGGACGCCCTGCAGCGCTCCCTGGCGGCCGATCACGACATCACGTTCATGGATGTGCGCATGCCCGTCATGAACGGTGTCGATAGCTTTCTCGCGATCCGGAAGGTCAAGCCGCACAACCGGGTCGTCATGATGACCGGATTCAGGGAGGCAATCCTCCAGCAGGCGATCGATGCCGGCGCGGAAGGACCGCTGAGCAAGCCCTTCCCCGTGGGCGACATTCTGAAGTTGATCGAGGACGGCCGCCTGCCGGGATCCTCGAACAACGGGGCTTAGTATCCGGCTCACGGGGATCACCGGCGCAACTCGCGACGACAGGTTTTCGCGCGCGCGACCGAGCGCGCGCAGCATCCGGAGCTGCTGTAGGGCCGCAGAGACCGTTTCGATGCTGCGAACGTGCGGGGAAGGGGTTGTGAGGTTTACCAATATTCAATTCCGATTTGATATGTCTCGTCGCCATATTAGCGGCCGCATATTTGATTGATACGGCTTTGCCGAAAACGCAGACATTTCGGGAAATTTATTGAGGTAATCCCGTGACAATCAGGGGAAAGCTGCGCGCTGGGTTCGGGCTGGTGATCGCGCTTCTCGCGATACTCACGGCGTTCGTGCTCAGCCGCAATCTGGCCGTCGAACGGAATTTCGAGGGCCTGACCAACGACACCATTCTGGCGCATCAGCGCTTGAACGATGCGACGCTGGCGAGCGCCCGGATGGTCGAGGAGTCCGGAACGCTGGTCCGCCGGCTGCTCACGCGCCATCGCAATCTCGTCGCCGACCGTCTGGCGAACGGCAACGCCGCAGCCGCCGTCGATACCGCGGCCGTCATGGCGGCGCTGCCGTCCGGCGATCCGGCATGGGCAAGATCGGCGGTGACCGAAGAACAAGCGCAAATCGACCGAGCGATCGAGGATTTCTCCCGCCACGAGGCGATCTATGATGGCTCCAATGCGGAGCGCTATGGCGATGCGGAGCAGCTCAGCGAGCGGCTGCTGGCTCTTGCCAAGGAATTGCGCGACAAGAGCGGCCGATTCATCGGCCTCATCGACGCGAGAGCCGATCTCGACGCGTTCATCGCCTTGCAGGATCAGATGTCCGAGACGGCGAGCGAGTTCGCGTCGTCGCTCCGGGCCGGAATGGGAAAGGAGCGGGCCGAACTGCGTCAGCGCACCGTCGCGACTGAAGACCTGATCGAGGATTCCACGGTCTACCTGCTGGCTTTTGCGCTCCTCGCCCTGCTGGCCGCCGCGGTCGTCAGCCACGTCATCGGCCAACAGATCTCGCGCCCGGTCGGGCGCCTGCGCGAGGCGGCGATGCGGGTGGGCGGCGGCGATTTCGGCGCCGCGGAGGGCCTCCAGGACATCAAGGCGCGCGACGAGATCGGCGACCTGGCATCCAGCTTCCGCCGCATGGTGGCAGACCTGCAGGAGGCCAGAGACAGCGAGGCGAGACAGCAGCGGCTGGCGGCCCTGGGTCAGGTCGCCGGCTCGGTCAGCCACGAGTTGCGCAATCCCCTGGCCACGATCGAGAACTCCGTGGAGATCATTCGGGAACGGGTCGCCGACAAGAACCTGGGCATCGACCGCGCCCTCGACCGCCTCAAGCGCGGCATCGAGCGCTGCAAGGTCATCATATCCGAGGTCCTGGAATTCTCGGCGACGCGCCAGCTCGACCGCGAAGCGACGGCGATCGACGACTGGCTCGGAGAAATGCTGGACGAACACGGGACGCCGCCGGCCGTCACGATCGACCGCGCCTTCGCCGCGGCCGCCACGGTCATGCTGGATCGCACCCGGTTTCGCCAGGTGCTGGTCAATCTCGTCGACAATGCGGTGCAGGCAATGACCGATGCCGCCTGGGCCGCGGAAGCGCAGCGGCGGCCCGTGATCGTCGTCCGCACTGAGGCGGCCGGCCCGCATCTGCGCTTGACGGTCGCCGACAACGGTCCGGGCATCCCGGAGGACAAGCTGGCGAAGATCTTCGAGCCGCTGTTCACGACCAAGGCGAAGGGAATCGGCCTCGGCCTCCCCACGGTCCGCAACCTCGTCGAACAGCATGGCGGAACGATCGCGGCGGAAAGCAAAGTCGGCGAAGGCACGACCTTCACGATCTGGCTGCCGCGCATGCCGGCGTCGCCCGCCGCTGCCGCTGCGGGGCTGCCGGCCTCGGCCGCGGCCTGAGTCTGCCGCATGACGGCGCAGAGCCCCCGCATCATGATCCTGGACGACGAGCAGGATCTCGCCGAGGGCCTGGCCGAGATGCTGCGGCTGCGCGGCTATCTCGTCGACATCGCAAGGGATGTGGCGGAGGCCCTCGACAACGCCCGGCACCGGCGCTTCGACATCGCCCTCGTCGACTCCAACCTGCCGGACGCCGATGGTGCCGATGTCAGCATCGATATCAAGCGGATCATGCCCGCGGCGCGGGTCGTGATGATGACCGGTTCCTGCGAGCCGGCGAGCCTGCGGCCGGCGATTCTGGCCGGCGCCGAGGGCCCGCTGCTCAAGCCGTTCAGCATCAAGGAGATGTTGCAGATCCTGCAGGCGGCGGGCTGAGCCGGCCGCCGCAGCCGTTTACATAACGTTACGAGGGACGCCGCTTTGGCCATAGAGCCATTACATGGTCGGAGCAGGATGGCGTCGGCAGCCGGGCGGAATTTTGTTCAAGGAGTTTTCCGATGAGCGCGAAGTCGATCCGTATCATGATCGTTGACGACGACCAGGACTTGGCGGAGAGCCTGGGCGACCTGCTGCGCCTGAACGGTTACGAGGTGGAGCTTGCCAAGGACGGCAAGGACGCGCTGGTGCAGGCCCAGGCGCAGCACTTCGACGTCACCTTCATGGACGTGCGCATGCCCGTCATGAACGGCGTCGAGAGCTGCCTGGCGATCAAGCAGGTGCGGCCCGACGCGCGCATCGTCATGATGACCGGGTTCAAGGAGCCGATCCTCGAGAAGGCGCTCGGCGCCGGCGCCGAAGGCCCGCTGCAGAAGCCGTTCAACGTCAAGAACATGCTGGAGATCGTGAAGAACGCCGGCTGAGGTCCGGCGGGAGCAGCGACGGCTCAGGCCTTCGCCCGCTCCTGATAGCTGCCGTCGGCGGTGTTGACGACGATCTTGGTGCCGACGCTGATGTGCGGCGGCACGGTCGTGCGCACGCCGTTCTCCAGGATCGCCGGCTTGAACGAGGCGTGCGCGGTCTGGCCTTTCATCGCCGGTTCGGTCTCGACCACCGTCAGGGTCACCCGCGGCGGCAGTTCCATCGACACCGGCACGCCCTCATGCACCTTGATCTGTACCTGCATGCCGTCCTGCAGGAACTTGGCGGCCTGCTCGCCGACGATGGCCTTGGGCACCGGCAACTGGTCGTAGGTCTCCGTCTCCATGAAGGTGTAGTTCTCGCCGTCGTTGAACAGGTACTGGTAGGTGCGGTCCTCGATATAGGCGCGCTCGACCTGCTCGGTCGTGCGGTAGCGCTCGGTCACCTTCACCCCGTCCGACAGCCGCCGCATTTCCAGCTGGGTCACGGGCGTGCCCTTGCCCGGCTTGATGTTGTCGGCCGTCAGCACGGCATAGAGCGCGCCGTCGACCTCGACGACGTTGCCTTGGCGGAGGGCGCTGGCGTTAACTTTCACGGGATCATTCCTTTGGATTTGCGGCCGGAGCGGCTAGAACCTAGTCGTTGAGCGGCGACGCTTCAACGCCATCCGCGCCGAAAGGTCAAGCCCGAAATGCGCCCTGTCTGGTGGCATCCCGTCGAATACGCCCGCCGGCGGCCCTATCTGCTCGCCCGCAACCGGATGACGGCTGCCATCCGGACGTTTTTTGCGGGCCAGGGGTTCGTCGAGGTCGAAACGCCCGCCTTGCAGGTGAGCCCCGGCATGGAGCCGCATCTGCACGCCTTCGCCACGGAGCTGCAGACGGACGGCGGGCGACGGCGCCGGCTTTATCTCCATACCTCGCCGGAGTTTGCCTGCAAGAAGCTGCTGGCGGCCGGCGAGCCCCGCCTCTTCACCCTGGCCCGCGTCTGGCGCAACCGCGAACGCTCGCCCCGCCATGCCCCGGAATTCACGCTCCTGGAATGGTACCGCTCGCCCGGCGACTACCGCGAGCTGGTCGAGGATTGCCGGCAACTGCTGCGCGAGGTCGCGCAGGGGCTCGGAATCAAGGCCTATCGGCAGAACGACCTCGCCTGCGATCCCTTCGCCGATTGGGAGGAGATCACGGTGGTCGACGCCTGTCGCCGCTTTGCCGACGTCGACCTGCTGGCCAGCCTCGCGGTTCCCGAGCGGCCGGATCGCGAACGCCTGGCGAAGGACGCGGCCGCAGCCGGCGTCCGCGTGGCCGGCGACGACAGCTGGTCCGACATCTTCACCAAGGTCATGGTCGCCCATGTCGAGC
>JBKOWC010000205.1:0-5538 GCA_046724215.1 Pseudomonadota bacterium
CGGCCTGGCGCAGATACTTGCAGTAGGCGCGCAGGATCGTGACCTCGCGCCAGTCGAGGTCGGCGACGAGCACGAGGCGGTTGAAGCCGTCATCCTCCATCTCGCCCGCCCAGACACGGCCGAGGGCGTCGTGGAAGAGCGCGCGGACGCGCCCGATGTCGACCTCGCCGCCGTCCGCGGTCGTCATGCCGAAGTCGTGCAGCCAGACCGCGCGGTCGCTGTCCCGGGGACCGACCTGATGCGGCACCTCGCTGATGACCTTGAGTCCCATATGCTCGAGCACGGGCAGGACGTCGGAGAGCGGCAACTGGCTGCCGGCGCTGTAGAGCTTGAGGCGCAGTTCGCTGCCGGGCGCCTCGAGCGGACGGTAGAGGTTCATGGTGACGACGCCGCGGCCCAGCGCCTCCTCGACCTTGTCGATATCGGCGACGGCGAGCTGCGCGGCGAAGCGCTCGCGATAGCCGGCGGGGAACGCCTCGGCGAAACGGCGCAGCAGCGCCAGGCCGCGCTCTTCGCCCTTGGCGTCGACCAGCGCTTCCTGCAGCTGGTCGGTCCAGGAGCGGCCCGCTTCGACCAGGCGGCGCTCGATCTCGGCACCATCGACGTCGGGGATGGCGCCCGGCGTCGTCGCGATCACGACCTGGAGCCGGCCGAGGGCCGCATCGGTCATGTGCGTGTTGTAGGACGACACGGTGCCGCCGTAGGCGCGGGCGAGAATGTCCTGGATGCGCAGCCGCAGTTCGGTGTTGTAGCGGTCGCGCGGCACATAGACGAGGCAGGAGACGAAGCGCTCGAACGGATCGCGCCGGGTGAAGAGGGCGATGCGCTGCCGCTCCTGCAGGCGCAGCACGCCGAGCGCGATATCGTAGAGCTCGCCGTCGCTCATCTGGAACAGCTCGTCGCGCGGGAAGCTTTCGAGGATATGCACGAGCGCCTTGCCGTCGTGGCTCGCCGGCGCGAACCTCGCCTGCGTCAGACAGTGGGCGACCTTGCGGCGCAGCAGCGGAATGTCGCGCGGGCTCTGGCTGTAGGCGACCGACGTCAGCAACCCGACGAAAAACCGTTCGCCGACGACGGCGCCGGCGGCGTCGAACTTCTTCACGCCGATCGTGTCCATGTGCACCGGGCGATGCACGGTCGAGCGGCGGTTGGCCTTGGTGATCATGAGCACGCGCGGCTGGCGCAGGAAATAGCGCACCTCCGGCGGCAGCTTGTCGAAATTGCGCAGGCCGTCGAAGACCGAGTAGGCATCGTCGCGCAGGACGCCGAGGCCGCTGCCGGGCGCGATGGACAGCATCGCCGCGTCGCCCTCGCCCGTGAAGCCGTATTCCCGGTAGCCGAGGTAGGTGAAGTGATCGTCGTTGAGCCAGGCGAGAAACGCCCGCGCCTCGGCCACTTCATCGGACGGCAGACCCGTCGGCGGCGCGGCCAGGGAGCTCAGCACCTCTTCGGTCTGGGCGCGCATCTTCCGCCAGTCCTCGGTCGCAGCCCGCACGTCGGCCAGCACGTGCTCGAGCCCGGCGCAGATGTCCGCCAGGCGGTCCGGCGAGCTCTGCTCGTTGATGCGGATCTGGATGTGCGATTCGACGAGCTCCGTGCCGTCACCCTGACCCAATCGCTTGCCGCGTCCATCCCTGCGCACCCGCAGGATGGGATGGATGACGAGATGCACGGTGAGATCGCGCTGGTTGAGCGCCGCGGTCAACGAATCGACGAGGAAGGGCATGTCGTCGTTGATCATCTCGACGACCGTATGGGCGCTGTGCCAGCCCTGCTCGTCGAGCCGCGGGTTGTAGGCGCGGACCTTGGCGGCGCCCGGCGTGCGCTGGGCGCCGAACGTCCACAAGGACAGGGCGGCGCCATACAGGTTGTCGGCACCCTCGTCGACCAGATCCTCGGCGGCGACGTTGGCGTAGAACTGGGCGATGAACGCCGCAATCGCCGTCGCCTGCTCGGCCGCGACCCGCGTCGCGGCCAAGGCCGTCACGCGCTCGATCAATTCGGACTTGTGCCGTTCCGCCTTGGAAACCATGGCCGTCCCCCCAGGAAAGGACTTTCGCCCAAGGCTAGCGTATCCGGATGACAATACAAGGTATGTCGGCGCCAGGCGTGGGGCAGCTACGTGGGCAAAACCCCTCTTATGATTCCCCCGCGAAAGCGGGGGTCCAGAGCAGCCGACGTGCGCCGGCCCTGGGCCCCCGCTTTCGCGGGGGAATCAAGCGGAGAAGAACTTGTGCGGGCTAGCGCAGGCGGTCGGGCGGGAAGCGCAGCGTCACGGTCGTGCCGCGTCCGGGATGGCTGACCAGCGACAACGTGCCGCCGTGCAACTCGGTCAGCGACTTCGCGATCGGCAAGCCGAGACCCGTGCCTTCGTATTGGCGGGACAGCTTGCTGTCGACTTGGCTGAACGGGGCCATCGCCCGCTCGAGATCGGCGGCGGCGATGCCGATGCCGGTATCGACGATGGCGATCCACAAGCCGCCGCCGGCGACCCGTTCGGCGCGCACCGTCACGCTGCCGCCATCGCCCGTGAACTTGATGGCGTTCGAAAGGAGGTTCAGCAGGATCTGCTTGATGCGCCGGGGATCGCCGAACAGCAGCGGCAGGTCGGGCGCCAGCTCGGCGCGGAGCAAGACCTTCGCGGTCTCGGCCTTCGCGCCGACGAGGCGAAGGGCGGTGTCGACGATCTCGGGAATCTCGACCGTGTCTTCCTGCAGGTCCATCTCGCCGACCTCGATCTTCGAGATGTCGAGGATGTCGCTGACGATGCCGAGCAGATGCGAGCCGCTGGTGAAGATGTCATGCACGTAGCTGCGGTAGCGCTCGTTAGGCATCGGCCCGTAGTGCTGGTTGATCATGATTTCGCTGAAGCCGATGATCGAGTTGAGCGGCGTGCGCAGCTCGTGGCTCACGTTGGCCATGAACTCCGTCTTCATCCGGTTCGCGGATTCGGCCTTGCGCCGCGCGCCGACCAGGTCGTGGTTCGCGTCCTGCAGCGCCCGGTATTGCTGCTTCAGCTCCTCGTGCGCGACCGAGAGGTCCTGCTCGGCCTTCCATTTGTTGGAGAGGGCCGAGGCGAACTGCTGGAGCTCGAGCGCCTGGAACGGCTTCGCGACATAGAACAGGCGTTCGATCGGCGGCACGATCGTCGCGATGCGCCGGGGATCGGTGTCCGAATAGGCCGTGACGAAGACGATATGGAGATCGGGATCGATGGCGCGGATCTCCTTGGCCGTTTCGACGCCGCTGATGCCCGGCGGCATGCGCACGTCGAGGAAGGCGACGGAGAAGCGCTCCCCCGCCGCGGCGGCCTGGCGGACCGCGGAGACCGCCTGCTGCCCCTGCTGGCAGAGGACGAGTTCGTAGCGCTGCTTGCCGCCGACGTCCTTCTTCACGCCGAACAGCTCCGATTCCAGATCGTCGAGGTCGTCGGCCGCCTGGCGCTGACCCGCATCGGCATGCAGCACGCTGCTGTACGCGTTGAGGATGTTCTGCTCGTCATCGGCGATCAGAATCCGATAGGTCTGGGGATTTGCCATGGCGTTCATTCGATTATGTCCTTCCAAGCCGACGACGTTGTTATTGACATGCAGGCCTTCACCCCTCACGCGGCCTGCGTGCGACTGTCGGCGCCACGCCCGGCCGCCATCGGCAGCAACAGATGGAAGGTGGCGCCCTTTCCCTTGCCTTCGCTGGTGGCATGAATCTTGCCGCCCATGGCGATGATGCTGTTGGCGCACCAGTGCAGGCCGATGCCGCCCTTCTTCTCTTTCTTCGTGCTGAAGCCACGCTGGAACAGCGACGCCATCGCCTCCGGCGCGATGCCTTCGCCGTTGTCGCTCACCTCGACATGCAGCATCGGCTTGCCGTCGACGGTTTCGCGGCGGCCGCTCACGGCGACCTTGCCGGCGGCGACGCCCGCCGATCGGATCGACTCGGCGGCATTGACCATGAGATTGCCGAGGATCTGCGTGAGCGTGATGCGGTTGCCGAGGGCCGGCGGCAGCTGCGCCAGCGCCGTGTCGATCTCCACGGTGACCGACGAGCCGGCCTTGCTCGGAATCATCGCCGCGCACTCGGTCGCAAGCTTGTCGAGGTCGAGCTGCTCCACCTGCCGGCGGCGGCGCCCGGTGAGGTCGACGTCCTGCAATATCTGTTCGATGTGCCGGCTGTGCTGGCCGAGGTCGCGAATCTCGTCGGCCAGGGCGTGCTGCTGGGCGACCAGCTTGTCGGCGGCGGCGCGGACGTAGTTCACGAGCTTCTGCCGGCGGTCGGCGGGCGTGGCGTCGGTCGCGAGCTCGACCAGCGCCGTGTCGATGCGGCCGAGCGACGCGTTGCGCGCCGTCTCCTCGAGCTTCCAAATGCCGACCGAGACCGGGTTCAGCGCATTGCGGATATTGTGCAGCACGCCGGACGCCATCTCGGCCATGCCATGGACGTAGGACTGGTTCTGCAGCTTCTGGCGCGAGTCGGCCAGCGCCTCGACCATCTTGTTGAACTCGCCGGCGAGAACGCCGATCTCGTCGTGGCGCTCGACCAGCGACTCGTCGACCAGTCCGGGCTCGCCGGACATGCCGAGCTCGGCGACGTGGCGGGTGAGCGCGCCGATCGGCTTCGTCAGGGCGCGTTCGAGCACGAAGATGAGGAAGGCCACGAGGCCCAGGGTCGCCAACGCGCCGATCAGCGCGTCGCGCCAGAAGGCATGGTCGAGGGCATTGAATTTCCGGGCCATGTCCCAGGCGACCACGAGCGTGCCGATGGATTTGCCGCCGCCACCGTTGGGTTGGATCGGTTCAGCGATCACTTCCCGCGTCGGCTCGAGGCAGGTGACGGAGTGCGCGGACGACCGCGCCATTCCGGCATAGGTCGCCAGCGCGTCCTCCACGAACTCGGGATGGTCCGGCGACACGAAGATCTTGATCGGCTTGCCGGCGGCGTCGTAGAGGCCGAGCGCCACGATCTCCAGATTGGCCCGCCGGTCGTCGGCGTTGGTCGGTGCCTGCATGCCGAAGTAGTCGCTGTCGACCGGGCCGGCCTGGAGCTGGTGGATCGCCTCGATGATGACCCGGTTGATCTCGCGCGGATCGCCGGTGCGCACGCCGTTGGTGAACTCCCGCACCAGCAGGCTGGTGATCAGCTGATGCGTCGTGTCGGCCGCGCGGACCGTCGTGCTGCGGCGGTCGTAGTGCTGGCTGGCGAGCAGGGCGCCGAACACGATGAGACTGCCGGTCAGAATCACGACGGTCAGCTTCGACCGGACGGTGCCGAACCGGTCAAGCTTCCGCAGGATGTGACTGAACCGGCCCAGCATCGCGCGATGTCCGTCCTGGCAAAATCAGGGCAGCCGAGCGGGTCTTACGAGTCCTCGGCCCCGTTGCTGCGGATGTGGACGATCTGCATGGTGACGGGATCGACATAGATGTCGATCATCGTCTGCTCGTTGATCACGACCTCGGCCTCGTAGCAGCCCTTGTCCAGGCCGAGCTCGAATTCCTTGTCGATGATCTTCGACAGCATCGCCGTCACCGCCTCCGGCTT
>JBKOWC010000221.1:0-8533 GCA_046724215.1 Pseudomonadota bacterium
AAGTTCCCGGCCAACACGTTCGTCATGCGCCGCAAGGACTATGAGGACGCCGCGAAGAAGGAGCTCTATGAGTCCTATCTGCGCGGCTGGGCCATGGGCCTCGAATACGGCTACCAGAATCCGCGCGCGGCGACGCATATCGTCATGCAGCAGTTCCCGAGCCTGAAGCTGACGCCGGACATCGCGACCGAGTCCATGATGCAGCTTGCCAACGTCTTCCGCGGCAACTTCGAGAAGCGGCAGGGCTGGGGCTGGCACGATCTCGACGCGTGGAAGACGTTTCTCACCACGATCCGCTCGATCAACCAGATATCGAAGGACATCGACCCCGGCGACGTGATCAAGAACGACTACGTCGCCGGCGCCAACAATTTCGACAAAGCCAAGGTGGCCGCGGACGCCACCGGTTACCAGCTCCCGGACGACTATAAGGCGGTCGACGTGGAGAAGATCCGCGCCCGCGTCTGACGCGGCACCGGTTCAAGGGGCGGCTTCGGCCGCCCCTCTTGCTCGGGGGGCGGCTGACATAAGTCAGAACTGTGACTTGGCTCACAGCGGGGCCAGAGACGCTCGACGATCATCCGGCCAACCTGAATCAGCAGAAGGCTGGTCGACCACATGATGCACGACAATACGAATGCGCCAACGGCGCCGCCGACCTCGGCTGGCACGGGGGCCATCCTGTGCGGCTGGGCGATCTGGCTTGCCATCATGCTGGGCGTGACGCTTTGGACCGGCGTGCAGTTGCTGTCGCCGGCCCAGCCTCCGGACAGCATGGCAGCCTTCGTCGCCCCCGTGACACCGCCCGGAACGTCCGGAACCACGCCGGATCAGAAGCCGAACTAACTTCCATCGGCGTCGTCAGGCCGCCATTCTCCCGATCCCCCGGTCGGGCGGAATGGCGGCCGCGGCCATCGCCCAACCAGTGCGCTATCTCACAGGCGCCGGCGTCGCGGCGCCCGATCAGGCGTCCAGTCGATATCCGGGAAGAGGGGGCTCGGCCATGTCAGCAACAACGTCGCCGGGCCGTGGCGACCGGGCGGGACGCATGTTAAGTTGCACCGGCGCCATCCCGACGACCTCGATCATTGGATCGACGGCGTCACCAAGACCGGATTGCCCTGAACCTCGCCCCCAGTCTCCGCGTGCTGCAAACCCTCCGTTCCGTCGCCTCGCTGCTCGCCGGTGTGAGCGCCCTCATTCTCGGCAACTCGCTGCTCGGCATCATCCTGCCGATCCGCCTGGGCACGGTCGGCTACCACGCGCCGACGATCGGGCTGGTCATGGCCGCCTATTTCGCCGGGCTGATGGTCGGCAGCCTGTACGGGCAGCGGCTCATCGGGCGCATCGGCCATGTGCGGGCCTTCGCCGCCTTTGCGGCGGTCGCCTCGATTGCCGCGCTCCTGCATGCGATGTGGCTGGCGGCGATGCCCTGGGCGATCCTGCGGTTCACCAGCGGCGTCTGCATGGCCGGCCTGTTCGCCACCATCGAGAGCTGGCTCAACCTGCGCAGCGCCAACGAGACGCGGGGCCGCATCCTGTCGCTCTATCAGGTGACCGTCTACCTGGCCGCCGGTGTCGGGCAGCTGCTGGTCAACAGCTGGAGCATCGATGCGCTGCAGCTGTTCTGCCTGAGCGCCGTGCTCCTGACGCTGTCGCTGGTGCCGGTCGTGCTGACGCGCGTGTCCGGGCCGGAGCCGGGGCCGGCGGCGCCGCTGCCGTTCCGCGACTTGCGCGCCATCTCCCCGCTGGGCGTTGCCGGCGCCTTCGGAGCCGGGTTGATGGGCGGCGGCTTCTTCGGCATGGGTGCCGTCTTCGGGCACGCCGCCGGGCTCACGGTGTTTCAGGTGTCCTTGCTCATGGGCGCCGCGACGTTCGGCGGCCTGCTGCTGCAATGGCCGATCGGCCGGCTTTCCGATCGGTCCGACCGGCGCACCGTGCTGCTCGGCATGCTCGCCGCCGAGACGGTCGTCTGCCTGCTGCAGTTCGGCTCCTGGATCGCCGCCGGCGCGCTGGCGCCCTTGCTCGTGCTGGCGGCGCTGTTCGGCGGCGTGCAGGCGACGATCTATCCGATCAGCGTCGCCCACGCCTTCGACTATGTCGAGCGTCACCGCATGGTCGCTGCCTCGAGCGGGCTGCTGCTCGCCTGGGCGATCGGCGCCACCTGCGGGCCGCTCGTCGCCTCCTGGGTCATGGGCGCGCTCGGCAATGCGAGCCTGTTCCTCTACCTGGCTGCGGTCGCCGCCGGCCTCGCGGCCTTCACGCGCTACCGCATGGGCCAGCGCGTCGGCCGCCCGCCGCAGGAGCAATCGGTCTTCGTCCCGCTGCCGACGACCACCGCCGTATCGGGCCAACTCGATCCCCGCCTTGAGCCGCCGGAGTCGCAAGCCGGAGAAATCCTGCCGCCCGGCGACGGCAGCCAAAGCTGATTCAATGCCTCGATTGCTGGACCGGCGCCGGTCCGTAGGCTAGGAAGCGCGCCGGCGGGGACGCGGCATGGATGGGATCGCAACCTTCGACTACATCATCGTCGGCGCCGGCTCGGCCGGCTGCGTGCTGGCGAACCGGCTCGGCGCCAAACCGGAGCACCGCATCCTCGTGCTCGAGGCCGGCGGGCAGGACCGTTTCTGGAACTGGAAGATCCACATGCCGGCGGCGTTCGCCTATCCGCTCGCCGACGACAAGGTCAACTGGCACTACCACAGCGAGCCCGAGCCCCATATGGACGGCCGCAAGATGTACTGCCCGCGCGGGCGCGTCATCGGCGGCTCGTCCTCGATCAACGGCATGGTCTATATCCGCGGTCATGCACGCGACTACGACCGTTGGGGGCAGCTCGGCCTGACCGGCTGGTCCTACGCCGATATCCTGCCCTATTTCCGCAAGGCCGAAGACCACGAGAAGGGCGCCGACGACTATCACGGCGTCGGCGGGCCGCTGCATGTCTCGTACGGTCGTACGCGCAATCCGCTGTTCGAGGCCTGGGTCGAGGCCGGCAAACAAGCCGGCTATCCCATGACGCCGGATGTCAACGGCTACCAGCAGGAGGGGCTGGGGCCGATGGAAATGACGACGCGGCGCGGCCGCCGCTGGAGCGCCGCCAAGGCCTATCTGCGGCCGGCGCTGGCGCGCGGCAATGTCAGCGTGCAGGCGCGGGCGCTCACCCTGCGCATCCTCTTCGAGGGCAAGCGTGCGGTCGGCGTCGAGTATGCTCAGCAGGGACAAGTAAGGCAGGCGCGCGCGGCGCGCGAGGTCATCGTCTGCGGCGGCGCCATCAACTCGCCGCAGATCCTGATGCTGTCCGGTGTCGGGCCGGCCGACCAGCTGCGCCGGCACAAGATCGACGTGGTTCAGGACCTGCCGGGCGTCGGCGAGAACCTGCAGGACCATATCGAGACCTATGTGCAGCATCGCTGCACGCAGCCGATCACCCTCTATCCCGTGCTGAAGAGCCCGCTGCGCCAGCTGCTCGTCGGCATCGAGTGGACGTTCTTCGGTACCGGCGTCGGCGCCACCAACCATTTCGAGGCCGGCGGCTTCATCCGCAGCGAGACCGGCGTCGAGCATCCCGATCTGCAGTACCACTTCCTGCCGATCGCCGCCTCCTACGACGGCAGCGCGACGCAGCCCGGGCACGGCTTCCAGGCGCATGTCGGGCCGATGCGGCCGACCAGCCGCGGGACCGTACGGCTCAAGTCGGCCGATCCGCGGCAGGCGCCGGAGATTCGCTTCAACTACCTGCAGACCGAGCAGGACCGCCGCGAATTCCGCGCCGGCATCAAGCTGACGCGCGAGATCTTCGCGCAGGCGGCGTTCGATCCCTATCGCGGGCCCGAACTGGCGCCCGGTCCGGACGTCAAGGCCGACGCCGAGATCGACGCGCATCTGCGCCGCAAGGCCGAGAGCGCCTACCACCCGTCATGCACCTGCAAGATGGGCTTGGCGAGCGATCCCCTGGCGGTGGTCGACGCTGCCGGGCGCGTGCACGGGCTCGAGGCGCTGCGCGTCGTCGATGCCTCGATCATGCCGAACGTCGTCAGCGGCAACCTCAATGCCCCGACCATCATGATGGCCGAACGGTTGGCCGACGCGATCCTCGGGCAGCCGCTGCTGCCGCGCTCCGACGCCAAGGTCTATATCGCGCCGAACTACGAGACGCGCCAGCGCTAGAGACGAGGCCGGCCCCGCCAGCGGCAGGCGCGGCCGGCGATCCATGGCGGCGGCGTGGCCGTAGGTCTAAAGTCCAATTGTGTGCAAGTCCCGGTCGATCGATGGTCGACGCGCGGCTCATTCGGCAGCGGACGGAGGCATCAGCATGGATTTCCAACGGATTGGTGACGTCATCACGACCACCGTGACGACGTGGCGGTGCGACTGATCTCGGCGGTGCTGACGCGGCAGCATGTCGATCCCACCCTGCTGCGCTACGTCGGCAACATCGTCACCGTTGCCCTCAACATCGTCCTGGTCGTCGCCATCCTCGGCTATTTCGGCGTCGAGACCACATCGTTCGCCGCTCTCATCGCCGGCATGGGCATCGCCATCGGCGCCGCCTGGGCCGGCCTGCTGGCAAACTTCGCGGCCGGCGCGTTCCTCATCGTGCTGCGGCCGTTCAAGGTCGGCGATTATGTGAAGGCGGCGGGCGTCGAAGGCACGGTCAAGGAAATCGGCATCTTCAATTCCACCATCCTGACGCCCGACAACGTCACGACCTTCGTCGGCAACAACAAGATCCTCTCCGACACCGTCTACAACTACTCCGCGAGCCCCTACCGGCGGGTCGAGCGCACGGCACAACTCGCCCACTCCGTCGACGTACACGACGCGATCGCCCGGCTCAAATCGACCCTGGCGAATATCCCGAACGTGTCCAAGGAGCCGCCGCCGGATGTCGAGATCGTCGACTTCAACGAGCGCGGCCCGATGCTGGCGGTGCGCCCCTACACGCACACCGACCATTACTGGCAGGTCTATTTCGACACCAACAAGGCCATCCGGGACACCTTCGGCGCCGCCGGCTACCCGGTGCCCGAGGCGCACCTTCGGATGAAGACCGCCTCCTGACGGCGCCAGCGCTCGTCCGGACAATCCGACGCGCAATTCAAGCCGTGGCCGCTTCGGCGGTCACGGCTTTGTGATCGGACGCTGCATCTGCGGGCGGCGGGCCGCCGTATTGGCGGTGTGACGGATGGGGGCCCGCTCCCGGCCCGAGATCGGACGGGAGCGTTTCATCCGACAAGTCCGAGATCCAACGTCAACCCGCACCTCAAGAGGAAAGTCATGTCTACCCGCAGCTCCCTCAAGACCCTTGCGCTCGTCGCCGCCTTTGCGATTGCGACGCCGGCCTTCGCCGCCACCGTGATGGTCGGCGGGGCGCCGATGTTCCCGAACAAGACCATCGTCGACAATGCCGTGAACTCCGCCGATCACACGACGCTCGTGGCGGCGGTGAAGGCCGCCGGCCTCGTCGATACGCTGGAAGGTCCCGGCCCGTTCACGGTGTTCGCGCCGGTGAATTCCGCGTTCTCGGCGCTGCCCGCCGGCACGGTCGACACGCTGCTGAAGCCGGAGAACAAGGACACGCTGGTGAAGATCCTCACCTACCACGTCGTGCCCGGCACCATCACCTTCAACGACCTCAAGAACAAGGTGAAGAAGGGCAACGGCACGGCGATGCTGAAGACCGTCTCCGGCGGCACGCTGTGGGCGATGATGAACGGCCCGACGAACATCGTGCTCAAGGACGAGAAGGGCGACGTCGCCGACATCACGACCTATGACGTCCTGCAGTCGAACGGCGTCATCCACTCGATCGACAAAGTGTTGCTCCCGAAGTAACGCAAGCGCGACGCGCCGCCGCTCTTCTCCCTTCCCCCCGGAGCGGCGGCGCTTCCCTTCTTTCGACGATTCCACCATGTCCACGCCAACCGCCGCGCCCCGGATGATCCATCCGCTCATCGTGCGCGTCACCCATTGGCTGAACGCCGTCGCGGTGACCCTGATGATCGGCTCCGGCTGGCAGATCTACGACGCCTCGCCGCTCTTCCCTTTCACCTTTCCGGGCGCGGTCACCATCGGCGGCTGGCTCGGCGGCGCGCTGCTCTGGCATTTCGCGGCGATGTGGCTGCTGGCGGTCAACGGCACGCTTTACCTGGCCTATGGGGTCCTGTCCGGCCGGCTGCGGCGCAAGCTGTTGCCGCTTCGCCCGCGCGACCTCGGGCGCGATGTCGCGGCTGCCCTGCGCGGCAGGCTCGGCCACGCCGACCTGTCGACCTACAACGCCGTGCAGCGGGCGTTCTATCTCGGCGTCATCCTGGCGCTGGTCGTGATCGTTCTCTCCGGCCTCGCCATCTGGAAGCCGGTCCAGCTGCAGGGCCTGACGGCCGTGTTCGGCGGCTATCAGGCAGCCCGGGTGGTGCACTTCCTCGCCATGTCGGCGATCGCCGCCTTCACCCTCGTCCATGTCGCCATGGCGCTCCTGGTGCCGCGCAGCCTCCTGGCGATGCTGCGCGGCCGTTGAGGAGATCCGTCATGACCGGCATTCGACCTCGCAGCGCGGTAGACGCCAAGCTCCTCATCAAGGACGCCGCGCGCCGGCTCGAATTGCCGACCCGGCGCGCCTTCCTGCGCCAGTCGCTCGGCTTGGGATCGCTCGCCATGCTGACGGGCTGCGATATCACCGACAGCCTCAGCGCCGAGAACGCCTTGCGCGCCATCTCCCGCATGAACGATCGCGTGCAGGCCTGGCTCTTCGACAAGGATCAGCTGGCACCGGAGTATCCGGAGAGCGCCATCACCGATCCGTTTCCCTTCAACGCCTTCTACAAGCAGGAGGAGGCGCCGGAGGTCGACCCCGGCGACTTCGCGCTCGAGATCGGCGGGCTCGTCGAGAACAAGGCGAGCTGGACGCTGGCGCAGCTGAACGCGCTGCCGCAGGTCTCGCAGATCACCCGCCATGTCTGCATCGAGGGCTGGAGCGCCATCGGCCAATGGTCGGGTGTGCGCTTCGCCGATTTCCTCGCTCGCATCGGCGCCGACACGCGCGCGCAGTTTATCGGCTTCAAATGCGCGGACGGCTATTCGACGAGCATCGACATGGCGACGGCGCTGCACCCGCAGACGCAGCTGACGCTCCGGTTCCGCCACCAGACGCTGCCGCGGCAGTATGGCTTTCCCATGAAGCTGCGCATTTCCACCAAGCTCGGCTTCAAGAATCCGAAGCACATCACGTCGATCTACGTGACCAACGACTTCCCCGGCGGCTTCTGGGAAAATTATGGCTACAACTGGTTCAGCGGCTTGTAAGCGGGTTGGAAAACGATGATGGGCGCGCGAAGGCGCGAGCAATCAGGGTTTGAATCGCCGTAGGATTTGCTGCGCCTTTTCATCGCCCTCGTCGGCGCGCTCGTGCAGCCACTTCAGAATTACCGGACGGGGCCTGTAGGAATCCTTCCAAGAGTCGTGATCGACCTCATTGAATAGGGTCTTGGCCGCAAGAACGTCGCCCTGCTTCGCCGCTCTGTAGAGCCATTTCTCGGCCTCAAAAGGTTCCAAAGCGGGTCCGTCAAAGATGTAGAGAAGCTCGCCGAGCTCGGCTTGCGCCGGCCCGAAACCCTGTTCGGCTGAAAGCCGATACCATTTGACGATCTCTGGATCTTGCCATGCCTCAACGCGACCGAACATGTAATCCGTTTGCCGATGCGCCATCCAATACTGTGCCGTCGGCGACCCCTTGGCGGCACGTTCGGATACGAGGCGGTCGATGTCGGATATCAGTGGCGTTGCGAGCTTGTCGATGTCGGCCGACATCGATTCGAAATGAGCAAAGGAATAGATACTTCGGAGGTAGTCCTTGAAGCGGCTGGACGCGACAGGATTTCCGGCATCTGAAGCGGCCATCATCTTGTCGATCTTCTGGAGAACATCGGTGGGCGAGTCTTTGCCCGGAATGAAATCGCCAGGCGAACTGAGCTGATCCAGAAGGCTCTTTGGCTTCTGTTCGGGTCCACCAGACTCGGTAGCGGCGGTTGCGAGCAGGCAAGGGATGAGGACGGCCGAAGCAGCGGCAGTCACCAGCGACCTATCCACCGTTCGCCGAGAACGGCTGGTCATTGGGCCCTACTTCCGCAAGGGCCTTCTTTGCCCGTTCATCGCCCGCGCTGGCGCGCTGTTTCAACCAGGCCTGTATGTCCGCGTCCGGCTTGTAGTGCGCCCGCTGTTGATCGATCTCGATCGCCTGCAGCAGGTTGTCGCCGGCGGCTTCTTCGCCGGCGCGCACGGCGGCGAACAACCACTTCTCGGCCTCGAACGGCTGTTTGGCGAATTCCGGAAAGAATCCCAGCACCTGGCCGAGAGAATTCTGCGCCGGCGCGAAGCCCTGCTCGGCGGCAGCCCGGTACCACTTCTCGACATCGGCCATCGGCGGCGGTGCCGCGCCATACTGTTGCAGCACCTTGGTGCGCTCGCCCATCCAATATTGTGCTGTGGGTGACCCGGCGGTGGCGCGGTCGAGCAGCCATTGGTCGAGCGCCGG
>JBKOWC010000074.1:0-9705 GCA_046724215.1 Pseudomonadota bacterium
CATCGGCCAGGCGGCCTTGCCGATGACCATGACGCGCGTGTTCTCATCGTCGGCACGGAGCTGCAGCGACTCCTTGGCGCCCGCGACGATGCGGCGCCGGTTCTCGCGCTCTTGCGCATCGTCGGGATTCTCCAGCTTGTCACGGAACTCGTCGCCGAGAACGGCCCAGATGGCGTTCAAGTCGTCGCTCGCCGCTGCGTCCAGAAGCGCCTTTGCGGCATCCTCGGGAGTCGCGAAGGTTTGCGGGTCGGTGGCCAGCGCCGGGATGGGCATCAGCAAGATGATGGCGCCGATCAATGCCAACGCCGCTCCCAGGACTCGAACGTGCGTCCGTTTCGCAGCCTGCTCCGGGATCATGACAGGGAGTCTCCTTGTTTTACTCATCGTGACGATCATCTGCGGCGCCCGCCGCCACCGCCACCGCCGCGACTCGGCGGGGGCCGGCCCGAGGACCCGAAGCTGCTGCGGCCGCGGCTGCTTTGCCGCGTGGCATTGCCGCCACCGCCATAGCCGCCGAACGCGCCGGCGTTTGGCCGGTTCCGGGATGATGCCGAGGGCCGCTGGCCAGCGCTCGGCTGCCTGGACCTCTGGTTCTGCAGGCTCTGCTTGCCCTGGTTGCTGGCTCTGCCGGCGTTGCGGCCCTGTCCGTAGGAGCCCATCGACGAATTCCTGCCGCCGCTAGCCTTCCGGTCGCCGGCGCGCGGCGTCTGACCCTGCCCCACGCCCTGTTGCCTGCCGGTGGTGCCGAACCCGCGGTTCTGGGCCGGCAGGGTCCCGGCCTTGGGCCCGCCGGTGCGCTGCCGTCCGGTCGCGTTCTGGCGGGCCTTGTTGCCGTTCCACTTCATCTTATCGGTACCGCTTCCACGCTGCCGGTCGGCGTTGAAACGATCGCCGTTGAAATGTTCGACGCGGTTGCCGCCGCCGATGTTCACGTCGTTGCCGATGTTGACGTTGTTGCCGCCGCCGCAGCAGCCGCTGCCGTAGTTGATGTCGATGTCGCCGCCGCCCCAGTTGAACCCGTAGGCGAAGGCGGCACCCATGAAGGCGCCGGCAAAGAACGTCGCGCCGGGGGCGTAGTAGTAGGGGTATGGGGCGGCGTAGACCGGCGGTGGGTACGAGGCGTAGCTCTGGACGTAGACGACCTGCGGGTCGTACTGCGGCACGTAGATGTACTCGGGATCCGCGGACTTGATGATGACGGTTTCCTTCTCCTGAACCACCGTCTGTTTGTCGTTGGATTTCAGGTAGCCGCCCTCGTAGGTCTCGTTGCGGATCTGCTGGATCATGTCCATCACGTCCTTCTGCTGGTCGATGACGGCATTGCCCAGGTTCTGGGTCCAATCCAGGTCGGCATTCATCTTCGCGACAACTTCGGGGTAGTTGAGCAGCGCCAGGACCGACGGGTCCCAGTCGGCGTTCGGTTGCAGATTCTGATCCGTCTTGCGCTTGTCCAGGAACCGCTGCGCCTGCACGACCTGCAGGGGATTGGTCGCGGCCGGGAGGACCACGGCCAGGAGCTCGTCGGGATAGAGGGCGATCGGGGCCACCAGCTTGCGGAGCTCGTCGGGGCCGCGGAGTGCCGGCGCGGGCGCTGCGGCCGCTGCCTGGGTCGGGGCAGCCGCCTGGGTCGGAGGAGCCTCCTGAGCCGAGCTGCGCGAGAGGTGGATCAAGATCAGCAGCGCACTCGTACAAGCAACGAGAGCGAGCACGACAAGCCGGACGAACGGGGATCTCGCCGACCGAACGGTTGCGAGCATCATCCAGACACCTGACGAGCGACGACTAGGCCCATGCTGCTAGCTAACTCGCCGCCTTGTCAGGGAAGAAGTTAGGCGAGCGTTAGTTACGGTATGCTACGCGGCGTGTTTGGCGCATCTCCCCGACTTCAATCTCGCCAAATGGCCGGTTGACCGAGAGCGGCACCACCGTCGGCCTCGCAAGCGATCCCAGGAGTGTCGGCTCAGGATGCCCGGTCGGCGACGATGGCGCCCCCCTTCAGGCCCGCCTTCCGCAGGCCGGCGACAACCGCCCGGATGAGATCGGGATACACGTTGTGCTTCTGCAGGTCTACGAGCACATCGTCGCCATAGGCCGGATCGATCTTGAGGATCTCTTTCACCTCCACAGCGGCCTGCTGCATCTGTCCCAGCTGGGCGTGCGCCATCGCCAATATCACGTGGTAATGGATCACGCTCGGAATATTCGCCTTCTCGATCTCGTCGAGCGCCTCCTGATAACGTCCATCGAGATAGAACCGGAGAGATGTCACGATGCGATAGAGGCCGGGCTGGCCAGGGTTCCTCTTGAATGCCTCCTGGACCAGGGGAAAACCACGTTCCCAGTTGCCGGTCAGGCAGAGACGCCCGCCGAGATCGGCCATGATCTCGGAATCGTTCGGATTGAGGGCCAGGCCGTGTTCCGCCGCCTCGAAGCTCCGATCCACATCATGCATGAGCCAATAAATGAGGTGCAGAGCCTTGTAGCCCTGGACCGAATCAGGTGCCAGCTCCACGGCGCGATGGGCAAGTTCAAGAGCCTTCGGCAACGGGTCGAAGGACACGACGTCAGCGTTGAACCCATAGCGGTAGACGTTGGCATAGACCATTGCCAGCGCGGAATATGCCTCGGAGTAGGTCGGGTCCTGAGCCACCGCCCTTTCCAGGCATTGCTGCACCGTTGAATGCAACGACAGCGAAAGGTCCCGCCAGTAGTTGTAAAACTCCAGCATGCATTGGTACGAGGTGAAAGAGGCGGGCGGCTTTCCTTCGATCTCCTCCGCCTCTTCGCGGAAAATCACGCCATAGGGCTGCGCCAGAGCCTGCACCACTCGGCCGGCGATCGCGTCACGAGTCTGAAAGATGTCGGCGGCCGTAAGCTCTCCCTCGAACGTGTCCGACCATAGGTTCCTGCCCGTTGCCGCGTCGACGAGCGCTACGGCCACACGAAGCCGATCGCGCGACGAAGTGATGCCCCCGGAGAGCCGGAAATCGACGGGCAGCGCCGGGATTGACGGGTGTGCATCCGGACTCGCTCCATACCGGAAGCTGGTCTCCGGTCCGAATACCGACAGGCCCTCGAATCGCGTGAGGCCGACGATGACCTCACGCGTGAAACCGCGCACGAGCGCGTCGCTTGCCGTGTCTCCGCCATCGTTGTCGAACGGCGCGACAAAGATCATCGGGCCGTGACTGGCCGTGACTCCTATCGGCGCCGGAGGCGAACGCGGGCCAACCCAGGTGGTGGCGAACCACGCCAACGCCAGCGAGCCAAGAAGACCCGCTGCCAGTATTGCGCCCCGCATCGGGGTGACCCTCCGGCGGGTACTGGTCGTGACAACGCCGGCACCGGAAAGCTCGCTCGTCGGATGGGCTTCCTCCGCCGGAGGAGCGGCGGTGGGCGGTGGTATATCCGCAGTCTTGTGATCAAACGTGGGGATGTAGGATCCCTTGGGAATGTCGATGCGGATCGGATCGTGAACTCCCGCCGTCAGGTAGTAACGCTCGAGCGAGCGTCGTAGCCGGCTGGCTTCGATCCGAATGACCGGATCGGTCTGCGGATCGAACGACGGGTCGCGGCCGAACACTTCCGTCGCGATGCTGTACCCCTTGATGCGCTCGGCCCGATCGGCGAGCGTTTCTTCGACGACATACTGAAGGAACCGCCGATTGCGTGGCGATGCGTCGAACTGACCGCTCGCAATGATGCGCTGCAATTCAGCGCGGACGGCATCTGCCGCCGCGGAATTCTCCAGGCCCATGACATGCCTCCCTATCGGCACGCAGAGGGAACGGGTCGATTGCGTCGACCTCTTGCCTCCGAACTCGCAAGACTAGTTTTAAAGACAGACACGCGCAATTGGACCTTAGTCCAACGCCTCCTCGGTCCCGGCACCTCGCACCGCCGACCTGGCGAGGCGGGCTCATCCGCTGTTTCCTACCGTTACATACTTTGCAATCGATCTATCTTGGTCGTGGAATCATAGGCTCATGGGAGCATGACATTGGCTGATCCCGAGGGCCCGTCGATTGACGTAGGTCAACTACTGGGGCGCTTTCGCGACGACGCAGCGCTCGTGGCCAAGCTTTTCATTGAGAACGATGCCTTTCGCCACGCATGCGAGGATCTCCTCCTGGCCAGAGCGACCCTGATCCAACTGGAAGAACGGCAAGAACAGCGAAAGCCGGCGAAGATCATCGAGTATCGTCAGCTTGCAGCGGAACTGGAAAGCGAAATTGCAGCGGCCATTCAGCAAGCCAAACAGGCTCCATAGCTGCAGCGCATTGCCGGCCAAGGTCACTTCTTCGCTCGATCAGCACGCCGAACCGCTACCCGCGAAAGGCAGGAAGCGCCGCCTGGAGATCGTATCGCATTCCAGACTGGTACGCTATTCTGCGGCCGGAGGCCCGACGCGACGGCAGGGGAGATGACATGCCTACAGCAACCGGAATCGCCGCGGCGATCATATCGACCGCATCCAGAATAAGCGCCGCATGCAGGGCGGGATGCGCCCCTGCGCTCCTGATGGCCCTGTTGCTGTCGGCATGCGATCGAGGCGGGCAAAATGCGGCTGCCGCGCCGCCGCCGCCGCCGGCAGTGACCGTCGTCAAGGTCGCGCAACTGGAGATCACGCCGTCCACGACCTATACGGGCCGGATCGAAGCGGTGGACAAGGTCGATCTGCGTGCGCGCGTCCAAGGCTTCCTGGAGAAGCGCCTGTTCGAGGAGGGCGCCGACGTGAAGGCCGGCGACCTCCTGTTCACGCTGGACAAGGCGCCATTCCAGGCCGAGATCGATCGGATCAACGCCGACATCGCCGGTGCTCAGGCCGCTCTGCAAGTCGCCTCGCTCTCTGTGCAACGGCAGTCGACCCTCGTGAAGAAGGAAGTCGCGGCCGTGGCCGTGCTCGATCAGGTCACCGCCAAGCAATTGGAGGCGAAGGCGCAGCTGCAGAGCCAGCAGGCTTCGCTCGAGAAGGCGCAGCTCGATCTTGGGTATACCGACATCCGCGCGCCGATGGCGGGGCGCATCGGCAAGTCCGCCTATTCGGTTGGCGACCTGGTCGGGCCGGCGAGCGGGACGCTCGCGACGATCTTCAGTCAGGATCCGATATACGTGACGTTCCCTGTACCGCAAGTGGCGCTGCTGCAGGTCCGCCGGGAGGCCGCAGCCAGTGGTGTCGATCCGCGGTCGGTGCGTGTCAAGGTACAGCTCGCGGACGGCTCGGTCTACGACCAGGCGGGGACGATCAATTTCGTCGACGTGACAGTCAGTGCATCGACCGATACGGTGACGATACGCGCGCAACTGCCCAATCCAAAGCGCCTCCTGATCGACGGCCAATTGGTCACGGCCGTGGTCGAGGCGGCCAAGCCCGAGACCGCGCTCGTGATCCCCACGCCGGCGCTGCAGATCGACCAGACCGGCCGCTTCGTCCTCGTCGTCGGCGCGGACAACAAGGTGGAGGTCCGACGCATCGAGATCGACCGCGGTTATGGCGGCAACCTGGTGGTCACGAAGGGCCTGAAGGAAGGCGAGCGCGTCATCACGATCGGAGCGCAAAAGGTTCGCCCGCAACAGGTCGTGGAGCCCACTGAGGTGCCGGCAGAGGCGTCCGCGTCATGATCTCCAGCGTCTTCGTCGCGCGGCCGCGGCTGGCGTTCGTCATCTCCATCGTCATTTCGCTGGCCGGCGTGATCGCGATGAAAGCGATCTCGATCGCTCAGTTTCCCGATATCGTGCCGCCGCAGGTGCAGGTGACGGCCAACTACCCCGGCGCCGGCGCCGAGGTCGTGGAAGCTACCGTCGCACAGCCGATCGAGTCGCAGGTCATCGGCGTCGACAACATGCTCTACATGAAGTCGACGAGCGGCAACGACGGGAGCTACACGCTGACCATCAGCTTCGCGATCGGCACGAACCCGGACATCAACACCGTCAACGTGCAGAATCGCGTCGCCCTGGCCACGCCCAAGCTGCCTCAGGAAGTCAGCCGGCAGGGGGTGAGCACCAAAAAGAAGTCGTCGGCCTTGCTGCAGGTCATCAACCTGTACGCGCCGAGCCACAGCCACGACACGCTGTTTCTGAACAACTACGCGACCATAAACGTCCTCGACAGCATCAAGCGCGTTCGCGGCGTCGGTGATGCCTTCTTGTTCGGCAGCCTCGAATACAGCATGCGCGTCTGGGTCCAGACCGATCGCCTGACGAGCCTGGGGATTACGCCAAACGACATCATCAGCGCGCTGCAATCGCAGAACATCCAGGCGGCCGTCGGCCGCATCGGCGCGCAGCCCATGACGGACGACCAGCTCTTCCAGCTGAACATCCAGACGAAGGGCCGTCTGACGTCAGTGGAGGAGTTCGGAAATACCATCGTGCGGGCCAACCCCGACGGCTCGTTCGTCCGCATCAAGGACATCGGCCGGGTCGAGCTCGGCGCCAAGTCCTCTGATGTCATCGGCCGCTTCAATGGCGGAGAGGGCGCCGTGATCGCCATCTACCAGGCGCCCGGCGCCAATGCCATCGCAGTGGCTGACGGCGTCGCCGCGGAGATGGAACGGCTCGCCAAGGCCTTCCCTGAGGATCTTGCCTACAAGGTCACGTACGACACGACCAAGTTCGTCCAGGAGAGCATTCACGAGGTCGTCAAGACGCTCTTAGAGGCGTTCATTCTCGTCGTCATCGTGGTGTTCCTGTTTCTCGGCAGCCTGAGAGCGACGGTCATACCGCTCATCGCCGTCCCCGTGTCGCTGGTCGGCACCTTCGCGGTCATGCTGGCGCTCGGCTTCTCAGCCAACACGGTGTCGCTGCTGGCACTCGTGCTCGCCATCGGAATCGTGGTGGACGACGCCATCGTCGTCGTCGAGCAGGTCGAGCATGTGCTAGAGACGGAACCGAATCTGTCGCCCCAGGAGGCCACGATAAAGGCGATGGGCCAGATCACGGCGCCGATCATCGCCATCACCCTCGTTCTGCTGTCCGTCTTCGTGCCGGTCGCCTTCATTCCTGGGATCAGCGGCCAACTCTTCCGGCAGTTCGCGGTTGCGGTATCGGTCTCGATGGTCATCTCCGCCATCAACGCCCTGACCCTGAGCCCGGCTCTCTGCAGCATCCTGCTGCGCGCCTCGCACGGCCCCAAGCGCGGGCCGATGCGGTACGTCCTCAAAGCCATCGACTACACGCGCGACGGCTACGCGGCCGTCGTGAAGGTCTTCGTGCGCGTCGCCGTCGTGGGGCTTGTGGTGCTGGCCGTTGTCGTCGGCGGCGTGTGGTACCTGGGCAAGGTCACGCCGACAGGCTTTCTGCCCAGCGAGGATCAGGGCGCCTTCTTCGTGGAAATCCAGATGCCCGAAGGCTCCTCGGTCAATCGGACGGTCACGGTCGCCAAGAGGGTGGAAGAAACCCTCATGAAGACCGAGGGCATATCGGACGTCAGCAGCATCATCGGCTACAGCTTTCTCGACGGCCTTGCCAAGTCGAACAGCGCCTTCGAGATCGTGCTGCTGAAGTCGTTCGAGGAACGCAAGGACCCGGCGCTCTCGGCCGACGCGCTCATCGCCAAGGTCCGCGGCGAGTTCCAGTCCATCGGCGAGGCCAACGTTATCGCCTTCAACCTGCCGCCCATCATCGGCTTGGGCACCGGCAGCGGCTTCGAATACCAGCTGCAGGACCTGCAGGGCGGCAGCCCGGTCGATCTCGCTGCCAGCGCGCGCGGGCTCATCTTCGCCGCCAACCAGGACCCCACGCTGCGGGCCGTGTTCTCGACTTACGCCGCCAACACGCCGCAGCTCTACCTCGATCTCGACCGCAACAAGGCGCAGACCCTCGGTCTTGCGGTCGGCGACGTCTTCAACGCCCTGCAGGCGACGCTCGGCGGCTACTATGTCAACGACTTCAACCTGTTCGGCCGGACCTGGCAGGTCAACGTCCAGGCCGAAGCCATCGACCGCAGCAAGGTGGTGGATATCTATCGGATTCACGTGCGCAACAAGAACGGCGACATGGTGCCGATCCGCGCCATCGCCGAACCGAAGCTGATCGTCGGTCCGCAGACGATCATCCGCTACAACAACTATCGGAGCGTCACCGTCAATGGCGGGCCGGCGCCGGGCCGCAGCTCCGGCGAGGCGATTGCCGCCATGGAACAGTTGTCGGATAAGACGCTCCCGACCGGCTATTCCTACGAGTGGACGGGCACGGCGCTGCAGGAGAAGGAGGCCGCCGGTCAGACCGCGATCATCCTCGGCCTGGCCGTGCTGTTCGCCTACCTGTTCCTGGTCGCGCTCTATGAAAGCTGGATGATTCCGGTGCCGGTCCTGCTGTCCGTCTCCGTCGGCCTGCTCGGGGCGCTGGGGGCGCTTTGGATCGCGCATCTCGACAACAATCTCTATGCCCAGATCGGAATCGTCGTGCTGATCGCGCTCGCCGCCAAGAACGGCATCCTCATCATCGAGTTTGCGAAGGAGCGGCGCGAGCACGGCCTCAGCATCCAGGAAGCCGCCATCGACGGCGCGCGCAGCCGTTTCCGCGCCGTCATGATGACGAGCTTCGCCTTCATCGCCGGCCTCTATCCGCTCGTCGTCGGCACCGGGGCGGCCATGCTCAGCCGCCGCGGCGTCGGCACGGCCGTCTTCGGCGGCATGGTCGCGGCGTCACTGGTCGGCATCTTCATGATCCCCGTTCTGTATGTCGTCTTCCAGTGGATACGCGAGTTCGGGAAACGAGCGAAGAAGGCCCCTTCGACGGGTGGTGCAAGCCCGCCGGCCACGGCCGCGACCGGCGCGTAGCCGACGGGACGGCGGGGAGAAGCGGCAGAACAGGGAGGATACGAGGATGCAGCGGTTGATCGGTTGGCTTCTCATCGCCGGCGTGGCCGCGGGGCTATCGTCTTGCTCAAGCCAGAGCTCGACTCCGGCGGCGGCGCAGAATCCGCTTGCCGCAGCTCGGCAGCAGCTCGTGGCCGATCTCGGTCAGTGCACGAAGGCGTTCGGCTACGACCCCAATAACGTCACCGGCGTGGCGGAAAACCAGCTGGCTCCGCATGAGCTCCAGTGGCGGCAGTGCGGCTACGATGCGGTGCGCAAGTATGCGCAGCCGCAGCCGGCGCTGACCGGCCAGTACGAGCAGCTCATCAACGAGGACATCACCATGACGAACGCGATCCAGTCGGAAACGATGACGCGATCGCAGCGCCGCCAGCGGCTCGAGGCCTTGATCGCACAGATCAAGAGCGCCGAGGAAAGCCAGGCTCAGGCCGCCGCCATGGAGCAGCAGCAGCAAATGGATGACGTCCGCCGGGTGGTAGACGGGATGCGCGGCTTCTCCCGCTAGCCCGTTGAGGCCGGAGCGGGTAAGCCCCCGGCATCTTTCCGCGTCATCGCCTTGCCCCGGCCCACCGAGCGGACGTCAGGCGTACGCGATTCCTTTTGCCTGGGTTGTCACCGTGGTTCCCGCATCCCCGCTGATGATCCGCGAGAGATCGGCCAGGGCGCCGATGGCCGCTGACTTGCCGGTGGCCTGGGCGAAGCGGCAGGCGGCCTCGACCTTGGGGCCCATCGACCCGGCCGGGAACTTGAACGCCGAAATCCCCTCCGGCGATGCCCGCCGGATGGCCTTCTGCGTCGGCTTGCCCCAATCCACATAGACCGCGTCGGCATCGGTCAGGACGACGAAGAGGTCGGCGCTCAATTCACGCGCGAGCAACTC
>JBKOWC010000240.1:0-19039 GCA_046724215.1 Pseudomonadota bacterium
TTGTAGTACAGGGCATCGCTCTGCGGATCCGCGAACGTGGCGGCGACTTTCAGCGCGCCGGCGTCGGCGTGACTCGAGGCGCGGGCGCGGAACAAGGCGCGCTTGGCGCCGCCGCCGTCGAGCCGGAACCCCTTGAGGACCCGCACGTCGCTCAACTCATGGACGGCCCAATCCGGCCAGCCGGCCTGGACCAGCTGCGCCATCCATTCCATGGCCGCCGCGGCTGGCAGCACCGGGATGTTGTCGAGCCGATGGTCGTTCAGGAACGGATGCGTGGCGACGTCGAAGCTGTGTTCCACGGAGACCGAGCCGTCGCGCAGCATGGTCGGAGCCGCGATCAGGATCGAGGTGTGGCCGTTCGCCGGCGCAGCACTACGCGCGGCTGGCGCTTCCTTCGCCGCAAGCGAAGGCGACAATGCGGCCTCGGCATGCCACGGTCCGGCGCCGGCGACCACCTCGACGTCGCCGGGCGCGCCGAAGCGCAGTTCGTCGGCAAAGAACTGCCGACCCGGGACCGGCTCGATGGGCGTCACGCCCTTCTCGCGGAACTTGCGCTTCACCTCGGCCGTCACCATGCCGGAGGCGTCCCAGGGCCCCCAGTTGATGGACACCACGCGTGCCGCCGGCCAGCGCCCCTGAAGATGCCAGGCGAGACGATTGACCGTTTCGTTGGCGGCGGCGTAGTCGCTCTGCCCGCGATTGCCGTAGCGCCCGGAAACCGACGTGAAGAGCACGAGCAGCTTCAGAGTGTCGGGCCGCAACCGCCGGCCGAGGATGAAGGTGCTGTCGGTCTTGGTATCGAAGACGCGGGCGAACGAATCGGGCGCCTTGTGGACGATCAGCTTGTCCTCGATGATCCCGGCTCCGTGGATCACCGCATCCAGTCGGTCGTGCGTGGTGTAGACATCGTCGAGCAAGGCGCCGAAGGCAACCTCGTCGCGCACGTCGGCGGCACGATAGTCGATCACGGCGCCGGCCGCAGCGAGCCGCGCCAGGTTGCGGGCGATTTCGCGTTCCGCCATCACCTTCTGCACGGCGCGGTCGATCGCGGCCGGAGTCATCGCATTGCCGCCGGCGTTCCCCATGAAATGCTTGCGCAGGGCCGCCGCGTCGGCGAGCGCCGCCATCGCCGCCGATTCAGGTTCGGGAAGCGGCGTCCGCCCGACGACCACGACGCGCATGCCCGGCCGCACCAGCTCGCAGGCGATCTCGGCGGTGACCCCGCGCGCGCCGCCGGTGATCAGCACGACCCAGTCGGACGTCGGGGTTACCTCGGCTCGTGCGCTTCCGTCATAGGATGCCGCGACCGTGCGGAAGGCCGTCCGCTGCCCGTCGACGATGCCGATTTCGGCGGTACCCTCCGCAAGCTTGAACTCGTCGAGCAGCCTGGCGGCAATGGCGGCCGGCGGCGTCGCCGGATCGACATCGACATTGCGGGCCGCCAAGCCGGTCCATTCCATGCAGGCCGTCTTCAGCATCGCCAACACGCCGCCGCTCGCCGCAGCGCCGGTGTCGCGTCCGTCACGGCCGTAGCTGCCGCCCATCGCCGTCGCCGCGAGGACCCAGGCCTGTCCTTTGCCCGCGGCGCGGACCAGATCGGCCGCGCAGGCATGCAGCAGATGGTAGAGCGATTTGACGTCCATCGCCGTCATGGCGCGCCACTCGGCCAGACTGGTGGCGACGGGCCGCCGCGACAGCGGGGCCAAGTGGACGATGCCGCTGACCGGCCCGTGCTCGGCGGCGACGGCGGCGATCCGCGCGTCCAGCAGCGCCGGATCGGCAAGCGCGCCGCGGTCGATGACCGCAGGCGTCGCGCCGCGCGCCTTCAACGCCTCTACGACCAACGGCGCCACCGCCAGTTCGTCCTCGGTGACCAGGAACAGTCCGGCAAGCCGGGCGGGCGCGACATCGGGCAACGGCTCGCGGAACGGCCTGATCTGGAACCGCGGAATCCGCTCGATCGTTGCGGGCTCGCCCGACGGCTGCGCCACAGGTGCGGCTGCCGTGGTCGTAGCGGGCGCGGCGGTGGAGGGGGCGCCGCTCGACGCGAGCAGGCGGTCGACGATGCCGTTCAGCGTCTTGACGCGGGTCAGCGTCTCCATCTGTTCCGTGACGCGCGCGACGACGGCGGCCGGCAGGCGCTCCTGCAGGGCGCCCAGGATTTCGACCCGCTTGATCGAATCGATGCCGAGTTCCGCCTCGATGTCGTGGTCGAGCCCCAGCATCTCCAGCGGATAGCCGGTCCGCTCGCTCACCTGCTGCACGAGCAAAGCGGTGAGGGTCGCGCGGTCGGGCGCCGGGCCGCCCGTCGGCGGCGGCGCGGCCGTGGCGGAGGCCGGCGCCGGTGCTGCCGTCGCGGCCGCCTCGACCAGCAGTCGATCGAGGATGCCGTTCAGCGTCTTGACCCGGGTCAGCGCCTCCATCTGGTCCTTGACGCGCTCGACGATGGCCGCCGGCAGACGTTCCTGCAGCGCACCAAGAATCTCGACCCGCTTGATGGAGTCGATCCCCAGCTCCGCCTCGATATCCTGGTCGAGGCCGAGCATCTCGATGGGATAGCCGGTGCGCTCGCTCACCTGCTGCACCAGCAGCGCCGCCAGTTCCTGACGCGTCGGACCCGCCATCGCCGCCGCCTGGGAGGTCGGCGCGGCAACGGGGACCGACAGTGGACCGGCATCTGCACCTTCGAGCAGCCGATCGAGGATGCCGTTCAGCGTCTTGACGCGGGTCAGCGTCTCCATCTGGCCCTTGACCCGCTCGACGATCGCCGCGGGCAGGCGCTCCTGCAGCGCACCCAGAATTTCCACGCGTTTGATCGAATCGATCCCCAGCTCCGCCTCGATGTCCTGGTCGAGACCGAGCATCTCCGGCGGATAGCCGGTGCGCTCGCTGACCTGGCCAAGCAGAAGCGCCTTGAGCTCGTCCCGATTCGCTCCACCGCCGACGGGTGACGCGGCTGCCGCAACCGCGACCGGCGTTGCGGCAGCGGCAGGCGCACCCTCCAGCAGGCGGTCGAGCAGGCCGTTCAGCGTCTTCACCCGGGTCAGGGCCTCCATCTTGTCCTTGACCCCTTCGACGAGCGTTGCCGGCAGACGTTCCTGCAGCGCTCCCAGGATCTCCACGCGCTTGATGGAGTCGATGCCGAGTTCGGCCTCGATGTCCTGATCGAGACCGAGGATCTCCGTCGGATAGCCGGTCCGCTCGCTGACCTGATCGAGCAGCAGCGCTTGCAGCTGCGGACGGTCAAATTTGGCGCCGTTTGTCGCCGGCGGCGTCGGACTCTGCGCGATCGCATGGTCGTGGCCATTGCGGGCGACGGGCGGGACGAGCGCAACAGCGACCGCCGGCGGCGGGGGCGGGGGTGCGATCACCGGCCACGCGCGCTCGGACACGGGTGCCACAGTCACGACGGGCGCCGTTGCGGCAGGCATATCGACCGCGGACGTGCCCGACAGGAAACGCGACATCACCTGTTCCTGCAGGGCGATGAACTGCCGCATCGTTTCCTGATACGCCAGCAAGGCATCGACCGCGATCGGGGCCGGCCCGGCAGCCATCGTCGGAGCAGGAGCTGCAAGCGGTATGCCCTGGGGGATCGTCGGAACCGGCGGCGGCGGCGGAACCGGCTCCGGCCGGAGCGAGGGGACCGGCGGCGCCATCTTCTCGCTTGCCCCATTCGTTGCAGCCCCGTTTGCGGCGGCAGGCGCCGACGCCGCGATCGACCGGCGTGCCGCTTCGGCGCTCTCCAGGTTCAGGGCTGGCAGCTTGCCGGTCTTGCGCTTCGGCTCGTTCTGCGGCCGGGCGCAGCCGCCGCTCACCAGCCAAGCGTTGGCCGGCAGGCGCTCGGGCCCATGCAGCTCGGCGAGCCGTGCGAGGTTGACCTGCTGCGCCTCGCGGCTCTCGAAGAGACGCGCCACGTCGATCTGCACGCCGTTCGCAACGAGGGCGCCGAGGGCGCTGAGAACGCCGCGCAGACCGCCGCCGGCATCGAGCGCGACCGCGAGGTGCTTGCGGGCACCGAGGATCTGCCCGACGAGGCCGGTCAGGACGGACTTCGGGCCGAGCTCGACGAAGACGCGTCCGCCGTCCTCGTACATCCGCTCGATCTGGCGCACGAACTCGACTGGGCGCAGGAGGTGATCGGTGAGGAGCCGGCGGGCGGCGGCGAGATCGGCCGGGTAGGGTTCGCCGGTCGTGTTCGAATAGACCTTCGCTTCTGACGCGTTGATCGTCGCCGCGTCGATCGCCTGGGCCAGGGCCGCCTGCACCGGCGCCATGAGGCGCGAGTGGAAGGCGCCGGCGACCGGCAGCTGCCGGGCGTCGAGTCCCTGTTCCTTGAGCTTGGCGACGGCGGCCTTCACGGCCGCCTCGGGCCCGGAGATCACGGCCTGCTGCGGCGAATTGTGATTGGCGATGATGACATCGCCCACGTCCTTGAGGCCGGCCTCGACCTTGACGCGGTCGGCGCGGACAGCCGCCATCGTGCCGCGCTCCGGTGCGTTGCAGGCATCGGCCATGACGCGACCGCGCGCACCCGACAGCGCCAGGAAGTCGTCGCGCGACAGCATGCCGCCGGCATGCAGGGCGGCGAACTCGCCATAGCTGTGTCCGGCGGTCATGGCCGGACGCAGTCCGAGATCGACGATGAAGTCGAGGAAGCCCGCCGCGACGGCACCGATCGCCGGCTGAGCGACGCGCGTGTCGGTGAGCCGCTCCTGGATCGCCGCCTTGTCGGCGTCCGAGAACGCCGCCGGCGGGTAGACGTACTGCGTCAGGAGCTGCGGCAGCTGATCGCGCAGCCTACGGTCGGCCTGCTCAAGCGCAGCGCGGAGCGGCTGCAGATAGAGCGCCGCCTCGCGCGCCATGTTCGGATATTGCGTTCCCTGTCCCGGGAAGAGGAAGGCCACGGGCGCGCCACGATAGGTCGGCTGCAGACCCAGCTGCACGTAGGGGGGCAGCGGTGCTGCCTGGCCGTCGCGGACCACCTTCAAGAGCCGCTCGACCTCCTCGCCGAGCTGGGCGAGATCGGCGGCCACGATGGTGGCGATCACGGGCGCAGCGGCCTGCGCCTCGGCGCGCTTGGCCAGGCTGTAGGCGAGGTCGCGCAGGCGCGGCACAGCGCCGGCCTTCAGCGCATCGCGCAAGGTCTGCAGCTGCTGGGCCAGGGCGGCCCTGTCGGCTGCACGGAAAACGAAGAGCTCGCACGGCCATTCGGAGCCGCTGAGCTGTGCGGCGGCACGCCGGTATTCGCCGCGATACTCCTCGACGACGGCGTGGAAGTTCGTGCCGCCGAAGCCGAAGGCGCTGACGCCGGCCCGCCGCGGATGGTCCGGATGGGCGAACCAGGGTCTCGCCTCGTCCAGAAGATAAACGGGGCTGTCCGCCGCCGCGATGAGATCGAGCGGCCGGCTGACGCCGGCATGCGGCGGCAGCGTGCGGTGATGCAGCGACAGCGCGACCTTGGCAAGTCCGGCGGCACCCGCCGTCGCCTTCGTATGGCCGATGATCGTCTTCACGGAGCCGACCGCGCAGCTGCGGGCGGGCGTATCGGCAGCGGTCAGCGTGCGGACGACCGTCTCGATCTCGGCGCGGTCGCCGACCGCCGTGCCCGTGCCGTGCGCCTCGACCAGGCCGAGGGTGTTCGGGGAGAACCCGGCCTTCGCGTAGGCGCGGTCGAGGGCGCGCATCTGTCCGGCCGGCAGCGGCGCCGTCAGTCCGAGGGCCTTGCCGTCGCTCGAGCCGGCCACCGACTTGATGACCGCATAGATCCGGTCGCCATCCCGCTCGGCATCGGCGAGACGCTTGAGGACGAGCACCGCGAGGCCTTCGCTGATGACGATGCCGTCGCCGTTGACGTCGAACGTCTTGGCCTTGCCCTCGGGCGACAGCGCCTGCGTCTTGCTGAAGCAGAGGAACGTGAACGGGCTCTGCACGGTGTCGATCCCGCCGGCGATCGCCAGACTCGAGCGCCCGGATTCGAGTTCACTGACAGCCAGGTTGATGGCCGCCAAGCCGGAGGCGCAGGCAGCGTCGACCGTGAAGTTCAGGCCGCCGAAATCGAAGCGGTTGGCGACGCGCCCGGCCGCCACGTTGAGCAGGGAGCCGGGGAACGACTCCTCGCTCCATTCCGGTAGGCGGTCCCAGGCGCGATCGTCCGTCTGTTCGATGACGCGCGGGATTTCCGAACGGACCGCATATTGGATCCCGAGATCGCCGAGGCCGCCGCCGGCGCCCAGGATGACTGACGTGTTCTCGCGATCGAAGTCGCCCTCGGCATAGCCCGCGTCTTCGAGCGCCCGCCGCACGACCTCGAGCGTCAGCATCTGCATCGGATCGATGTAGCGGAGCGAATTCGGGGGGATGCCGAAGCGAGTCGGATCGAAGGCGACCTCGTCCAGGAAGCCGCCCCACTTCGAATAGACCTTGTCGCGCTTGCGGCGTTCCGGATCGAAATAAAGGCGCCAATCCCAGCGTTCGCTCGGCACTTCGGTGATCGCGTTCACCTTGTGCACGATGTTGTGCCAATAAGCCTCGGGCGACGGGGCCTGTGGCAGCAGCGTCCCGATGCCGACGATGGCGACGTCCGACGGCCGGGCGGCGACGGCCGGCGCCCGCGCGCGCGTCTGGCGATCGGCGAGCAGCGCCGTGGCGCCCTCCGCCACCTCGCGGTGCAGGTCGGCCAGCGTCGTGCGCGCGTGGCGCAGCGTCGCCACCTGGCCGATCATGTACATGCCTTCGGCGACCTGAGTCGTGACGTCGACGTCGACGACGCGCTCGCCGTCGCGCATCCTGCCCTTGGACGCGAGGCGCAGCCGACCGAGGTTGAGCACCTCCAGCCGCTCGCGGATCGTGTCCCCGGACTCGCCGGCCCGCATGAGCCGCCGGCGCTCGTCGTGGAACTCGCGGGCGAACGGCGAAACCGCGCAGCGCGTGGAGTGGCCGGGGCCGGTTTCCAGGTTGACCGTGCGCCGGCAGGCCACCGCCTGGGCCTGGAACTCCGGCACGATGGCGCCGGTCGCGACGATCTCGTCGGTGAAGAGGTAGGCGCTCCCCATGAGGACGCCGATGCGCATGCCGCGTTCGGTGAGCGGTGCCGCCATGGCCGCCACCATGGCCGCGGAGCGTGCGTCGTGGATGCCGCCGGCGAACAGCACATGCACCTGCGCGGCGTCGCTTCGCGCCACCTTCTCCAGCAGCAGGTTGATCTGCGTTTCCCACAGCATGAGGCTGCAGAGCGGGCCGATATGGCCGCCGCACTCCCGGCCCTCGAAGACGAAGCGCCGAGCGCCCTGGTCGAGGAACTGGCGCAGCAGCTCCGCCGTCGGCACGTGGATGTAGGCGGCAATGCCGCGGCGCTCGAAATCCGCCGCCTGGTCCGGCCGGCCGCCGGCGATGAGGGCGAAGGGCGGCTTGACCTGCCAGATCGCCTCGACCTGCTTGTCGCGCAGCTCCTTCGGCACGAAGCCCAGGAGACCCACGCCCCAGGCCCGGTCGCCGACCAGCGCCTTCGTTTCGTTCAGCAACTTGAGGGTCTGATCGCCCGGCATCAGGGCGAGAGCCAGCAAGGGCAAGGCCCCGGCCCGCGACACGGCGTCGGCGAACTTCGCCGAGTCCGAAACGCGCGTCATCGGGCCCTGGACGATCGGATAGCGCGTGCCGTGCGATGCGGCCAGGGGCGCATCCGGTGCCAGCGGGCGCTGCCGGGCGGCGAGCGCGACGTCGCGCTCGCTCGCCGACATCATGGCCTGGATGAGCCGGCCGGTCGTCTTGTAGCGGTCGCGAAACTCGGCGGCGAGCTGCACGGCTTGGCCGACGGGCCACGCGAACTGCTGCGGATCGCCCCAGCCGACGAGGGCGGCCGCCTGACGGCGCCATTCCGCAACACCGGAGTCGTCGGCCTCGACCCGGTCGGCCAGTTCCTGCAGCCGGGCCGCCCCGGCGAGCCCCGGCCGCGCCAGCACCCGGCAGACCGTGCCGAGCCGCTCGCCGACGGCGCGCGTCTCCTGGCCCTTGCAGACCGCTACAAGCCGTTTCCAATCGGCCGGCAGGGGCGATTCCGGCATCAACAGGAGCTGGTCATCGAGAACCACGCCAGCGGCCCCGGCGGCCCGGCAGGCCGCGGCGCCATGCATGCCGATGCCGCCCTGGGCATGGACCGGCAGCGACACGGCGCCCAGCAGTTTCTGCAAGAGAATGAAGGTGCTGTCTTCGCCGACCCAGCCGCCGGATTCGTGACCGCGCGCGATGAGGCCGCTGAGACTGGCCGTCTCGAGCCCGGTGAGCTGCTCGATGTCGGTGATCTCGACGAGCAGGCGACGACCATCGCTTTGCGGCAGGCGCGCCGTCGCGGCATTGATCGCCGCCGCCTCGCCATGCAGGATCAGGCAGTGCCGCCGGTTGGCGAATAACCCAATCTGATCAGAGAGGTGAGGAATATCGTCCGCGGCGAGCCGGAGCCCGATTTCCCCATCGGTCGCGGCCAGCAGCTGGGCCAGCATGGCACGCGCCGAAACTCGATCGAACCCGGTGTCGATATCGAGAACACCGATTCCCCCGGCCCGGGCCGCCGCAATGGCTATCGCGGACCCACCCAGAGTTGCCGAATTCACGGCTATGCCCTGATAGGCGTCACCCACCCATGCCTCCAAGATCCCACGGCAGTATCTGCTGGGCGCGTCCAGCGCTTTCTTCGTTCAAGCTTTCCTAACGCGCCCACTAGTCGCCGGGCAGTGACGGCCCTCACAGCTGTCGGCGACTTTTTCTCTTGCACTTATTGAACCACATAGAATGCCTCCAAGGCAAGTGATACATTCACGGGTGCAGTGCACAAACCTTCTAATTTCAATTGGTTAAAAGGCTGTGACGGAATTAGACTGAAATTTGTGACGTTAGCCATCAATCGGCAGGCGGGGCTTGGCCCGGACGCCATGCCGGCGCTGCCGAGACGGTCGTCCTAGGACACGCGATGCCCGAGTGGAGCCCCCAGATCCGACGTTTGGCCGACAGCGAGCGGCACCAGCTGCTGTATGCCAATTCGCTGTTCCGGGAGCGGCGCGTCGACGAGGCGCGGGCGGAGGTTGAGAAAATACTCCTGGCGAACGACCGGTCCCTTCCGGCCACGGTCGCCGTCGGCATCACCTATATCGTCCAGCGGCGGGCCAAGGACGCGCTGACGTTTTTCGAACGCGCCATCGACCTCGACCCGATGGCGCCCGGTCCTCTGGTCTTGGCCGGCTTCGCGCATCTGAGCCTCGGCGATCTCGATCGGGCGGAGCAATCGTTCTACGGCGCCCTCGACCTCGATTCGCATCTCCCGATGGCGCATATCGGCCTCGCCCGGACCATGCAGCGCCGGGGCGATCTCGAAGCGGCGACCACGCATGCGGAGCGCACAGTCGAGCTGGCGCCGAACCTGCAGCTGGCCCGCGTGATGGTGGCGACCCTGCACGGCAAGACCGGGCAGATGGACGCGGCCACCGATGCGATCGACGCCCTGCTCAGTATGCATCCGGGCCAGCGCGGCGTCGCGAGCCTGCTGTCGATGACGTTCTCGCAGCCGCGCCGGAATCAGGAACCGGTCCGGCTGCTGGAGTCGGCGACCCAGTTCGATCCGGACTCGGCCGCTTCCTGGGTCTGGCTCGGGCGCGCGAAGATGCAGGCGGGCGAGCCCGCCGAGGCGGAGGCGGCCTTCCGGCGTGCCTACGAGATCGACCGCTGGTCCGTGGTCGCGGCGCTCGGCCTGGCCGACTCGCTGATCAAGCAGGCGGTGTTGGACGAGGCCCGCGAGGTGCTCGGCGCCATCCCACGGCGCCTGGGCGCCAAGCCCTGGATCCACAAGCTTGAGGGCGATGCCTACGCCGCTGAGGGCCTGATGCCGGAGGCGGCCGAATCCTATACGGCGGCGCTGCTCAACAGCCGCGGCGGCAGCGAGCTTGCCATGGCCATCGAGCAGGAGTGCCTGCAGAACGAGGACGTCGACTGGCCGGACGTCATCGCCCGCTACCAGGCCGCCGTCGAGCGACTCTTCCCGGTCCACCAGAAGAAGCTGCACGAGCAGGACTGGCAGACGCTCGCCCGGCGCTTCAACCGGAGTGCGTGGGATGCCGGCCAGGAATCCGATCCGGACGAGCAAGACGCCGGCTCCGACGGAAAGCGCCGCCGGATCTCGCTGCAACCAGCCGACGAAACCGACAAATAGACAAGTAGAATAGAGAGACTCTGCGACCGATCATGGCCAACCATCTGATCTTCATCATCATGGACAGCTGTCGCTACGACAGCTATGCGCGCGCCAAGCGGCCGAACATGGACCGGCTCGGCGCCGCCGAGCTGCGTTACAGCTTTGCGTCGTGGACGTCGCCCTCCCACTACACCTTCCTCATGGGACAGACGCCGCATACGAGCCCGCGCGGCGTCTTCGCGTCGGAGGTGTACAAGAAGGAATTCGCCAAGTGGGTCGGCCGGCTCGGCGTCCCCAACCTGTCGTTCAGGACCTTCGTGCCGCAGCTGTCGCTGCCCAAGGTGCTCAAGGACCTGGGCTACAGCACGACGGCCCGCGTCTCCATGCCGGTGCTCAACCCTTTCGCCGGCCTCAACCGCAGCTTCGACGACTACAAGCTGATGGAGAACCACAACGACTTCGCCGGCATGGTGCGCGACATCGAATTTTCGGGAGCGGCGTCGAAGTTCTATTTCCTCAATCTCGGCGAGACGCACTATCCGTACATGCTGAAGGACGCCGACCTGCCGAAGATCCACGGCCTGCACGGCGTCGCCAAGGGCATGGACGAGGCGCTCGCCCGCAGCGCCGACACTCCCAGCGAGACCGCCGAGTTCTTCTCCCGCGACATGATGCAGTCGCTGCACGCGCAGCAGGTCCGTTGCGTCGAATATATCGACGGGCTCCTGGGCGAGCTGTTCGCGAAGTGCCCGCCCAACACCTACTTCATCGTCACCGCCGATCACGGCGAGCTGTTCGGCGAGGGCGACTATTTCGGCCACGGCCCGGTCATGCATGAGAAATGCTTCGAGGTCCCCTATCTCGAAGGGCTGCGGCCGTAGCCGCTTGACGCCGCAAGGCGGGCACGCGACTCTCCCGCCGGTTCGACACGCTAGATAAGAAACATCAGGGAGGTGGCCATGGCCCGGCGATTGCCGTTTTGGCTGGTTGTTGCGTTCGCGGCCGCGGTCCTGGCCGGTCCGGCCGACGCCGATTCGTTCAACGACCTGAAGCGGGTCGCGCCGCAGCCGGCGGCCGACGCGCTGGCCCCGGGGCTGGCGGTCAACTACGTCGTCAAGATGGCACGCAGCGTCGACGAGTTCGAATCCGGCGTCACCGGCCTGCCCGGGCCGCCGCTGCCGGCCCTCAACTACCAGTCCGGCGCCGGCAAGGTGCTCACCAGCGACCAGACCGACGGCGTCGGCGCCCTCATCACGGGTTTCATCAACTTTCCCGCCGCCGGGCGCTGGCTGATGGCGACCAACTCGAACGACGGCGTGCGCGTGCGCGTCGCCGGCACGGTCGTCATCGACGATCCGAACGTGCACCCCGATCAGTACTCGTCGAATGCCGAGATCAACATCAGCGCGCCCGGCTGGTACGCGCTGAACGTGACCTATTTCGAGCGCAAGGGCACCTCGACCCTGCAGCTCTACTGGCAGCGGCCGGACAAGACCGAGTTCGAGATCGTCCCCGCCGAGGCCTTCGCGCACGCGAAGTAGCCGCGCGTGCAAAACAACCCCATGCATTAAAAAATCGTCCTTGTTTTTCAATAAGGTGACTTTGCCGATTCGGGACGTTTCCAGCCCCGGATTGACGCCGTCGGGCGCGCGCCGGCCGCCGGTAGGGCGCATCGGTGCCCGGCGTGCCCGTCAGTCGGCGAAGCGGCCGACCGGGCAGTGGCTGCCGTCGGGGGGCGGGAGTTCGCGCATGCGGGCCTGGATGGTGGCGGCGCGGCGGGAGACGCCGGGGCCGGGGTGCGCGGCCGACCAGCCGCGCGGATTGGGCAGCACGGCGGCGAGCAGCGCCGCCTCGCGCGGCGTCAAATCCTTGGCCGCTTTCTTGAAGTAGGCGCGGGACGCCGCCTCGGCCCCGTAGATGCCGTGGCCGAACTCGACGATGTTGACGTAGGTCTCGAGGATGCGCCGCTTGTCCCACAGCAGCTCCAGCAGCACGGTGAAGTAGGCCTCGAACCCCTTGCGGACATAGTCCCGTCCCGGCCACAGGAACAGGTTCTTGGCCGTCTGCATGCTGATGGTGCTGCCGCCGTAGATTCGGCGACCCTTCTGGTTCTTGCGCCAGGCCTCGCGCATGGCCGCGAAATCGAAGCCGAGATGGTCGCAGAAGCGCGTGTCCTCGGCGGCGATCACGGCCTTGAACAGCTGCGGCGAGACGTCGTCGTAGGACGCCCAGTCCTTGGACAGCCCCTCGCCCTCGACCAACCGGACCACCATGAGCGGCGTGATCGGTGGCGGCAGGAAGCGATAGACGGCGACGAGCACGATCGAGAGCGCGAAGAAGCCGACGGCGATGCGCACGAGCCACTGCCGCAGCCGCCGCCAGCCGGTCACCGTGCCCTGCCCTCCTGCGGCCCCTTCCTGCGCCATCCCGGCGCACTCTAGCGGCCGCGGCCGACCGGTTCCACCCGGCGCGGCGAGAGGGCATATGTCGTCGGGCGCGGTCGCCTCAACGCAGACTCGCATCTGTAGCACTTCGGGCCTAGGATTCGACGACCATGCGTCGAGGTTCTCGGGGACCTGACATGGAACGTCGCCTTGCCGCCATCCTTGCTGCCGATGTCGTCGGTTACGCCCGGCTCATGGAGCAGGACGAGGTCGGCACGTTCGAACGCCTGCGGACCCATCGCAAGGAACTGTTCGAACCCGAGATCGAGAGGCATCACGGACGCATCTTCAAGCTGATGGGCGATGGTCTATTGGCCGAGTTCGCCAGCGTCGTCGACGCGGTCGAGTGTGCGGTCAGGCTCCAACGCGCCATGAGCGAGCGCAACAACGGCGTGGCCGGCGAACGACGCATCGAGGTGCGCATCGGCCTCAATCTTGGCGACGTGATCGTCGAAGGCGACGATCGCCACGGCGATGGCGTCAACATTGCGGCGCGCCTGCAACAACTGGCAGAGCCCGGTGGCATCGTCGTATCGGGCACCGTTTACAACCAGGTAAAGAACAAGGTGGCGACTGCATTCGGTTCGCTGGGCAACCACCGGGTCAAGAACATCACCGAGCCGGTCGCGGTGTATCGAGTTGCCGCCGATGGATCGACCGGGCGACCGCAACCTGTCTCGCTCGTCGGCAGGCTTCGCCGGCCGACGATGGCACTCGCTGCGACGGCGATGCTCCTTCTGATCCTCGTCGGCGGCGCGGCGGGCTGGTATCTGCATCTGCGTCCGCAAGCGCCGAGCGGCCCACCCTCCATCGCCGTGCTGCCGTTCGTCAACATGAGCGGCGATAGCGCCGATAACTACCTGGGCGAGGGCGTCGCGGAGGACATCATCACCGAGTTGTCCACCTTCCCGGCGATCCAGGTCGTCTCGCGCACGTCGAGCTTCGTGTACGACAAGCCGGTGAAGGTCCAGCAGGTGGCCCAGGACCTCGGCGTGCACTATGTCCTCGAAGGCAGCGTGCGCAAGGGAGGCGGGAAGATCCGCGTCACCGCCCAGCTCGTCGACGCCCTCACGGGCGAGCACGTCTGGGCCAATCGGTTCGACGAGGAGTTCGACAACGTCGTCGCCCTGCAGGAGGACGTGGCGGACAAGATTTATGAGTCCGTGGCTGGATTCACCGGCGAGATCAGGAGAAGCGAGGTGGAAGCGGCTTGGCGCAAGTCGGCGCCCAGCCTCGAGGAGTATGATTACTACCTGCGCGGTCACGCGCTCTACTTTCGGTTCACCAAGGAAGACCATTTGCGCGCGCGGCAGATATGGCAGGAAGGGCTGACACACTTTCCGGATTCCGCGCTCCTGCGAACAAAGTTGGCAATGACGTACGTCTCCGCCGTCAACTTCGGATGGAGCACCGATCGGCAGCATGATCTGGACGAAGGGTGGAGACTTGCGACGCAGGCTCAGGCCATCGAGCCGAAGTCTCGGCTCGCCACATACCTCGGCCACTTGGTCATGGCGTGGCTCTATCAGGAGCACGAGGGCGACTTCGAACATCCGGTGACCGAGGTCGAGGCGGTCACTCAAATGCTCGCCCGCGATCCGATGGTGCTTCTTGACCTATCCCTATTGCTGGCCAATGCCGGACGGACGGACGAGGCAATCAAGTGGGCGCAGGAGGCCTTGCGACTCCAACCGAAGGGCCCCGATTGGTCCATCGGCGTTCTGGCTTGGGCCTACTACCTGGCGGGTCGCCCCGAGGACGCGCTAGCCGAATTCAAGAAGGTAGCTAGCCCATGGGGCCCGAATCTGGCAGCCGTCTATGCGCGTCTCGGACGGATCGATGAGGCCCGCGCCGTGATCGCCGACTTCAAGAAGAGCTTTCCTCACTACACACTTAACGACGAGGCGACCTACCCGGCGGGCCGGCATCCGCAGCTCATCGAGCCGCTGCAAAGGGCCTACCTCGACGACCTGCGCAAGGCGGGCCTGCCGCAACGTTGATCGTTTCCGAACACGCGGACCTCCTCCTGGCGCCGCTGGCGCCGCCGTAGCAGCGGCGGTGAAATCGCTTGCGATCGCACGACCGGAAAGCGCGCCAGCGTGAGCAAGGTCACAGCACATCGGCCGCCAACCTCCACAATTCTTCCGTTCGGGGCGGCGGAAAATCGTCGCACCGCGAGGGAGGTTGCGCGATGATCACCGATATCTGGACCTTCTGGATCCACGTGGTGAGCGACGGTCCGCCGCAGACGATCCCGCTGACCGTGCCGTTCCTGCCGGAATTCGGGCTGCCGCAGCCGAACATCACCGCGACCATCGCCATCACCGCGTTTTCGCAGGGATTCGGCGATGCCGCCGGCGCCGTCGGCGGCAACATCACGCAATACCAGCACGTCAATGCGCAGGGCGTGATCGAGACCGTCGACGTGCCGCCGGACTTCATCTTCAACGCGCTCGATATCGATCAGTGCTATTCCGTCACGCTCGCTCTGACGGCTGAGCTCGCGTGGGCCTATGCGCTGGTCACGATCCTGTTCCGGAACTGACGCGCATCGGGAGGGCCAAGCGATGAGTCAAGAGGCACTGAGACGGAGCCGCAAGCGGCCGACGGGTCCGTTGCTCTCATTCGTGATCTATGAGCGGAAGACGGGTGCGATCCTCGGCGTGCATCAGCGCCTGACCTACGAAACGCCGCGCGCGAATGCGATCCTGACCGAGTAGAAGCAGCGCGCCGCCGCAAAGGCGGTGACGGAGTCGGTGCTGAAGCGCGTCGCCCTGGCCTCCGGCCTTGCCGCAAACCGGCTGGCTGTGCTGGCGGCGCGGCGCCTCGATCCCGGCGACCTCGCCGGCGCCCGCATCGACGTGAAGCGCCGCCGCCTCATCCGGACGCGGGCGTCTAGTGCTGCACGGCTTTCCACGCTGAACCTGCCGCCCGGCCGCAGCTGAAACACGCTTTTCCGCTCCGCGTCGGTTCAGCCTTCAGCACTGTTGGTCAGAGCAGGGCGCGACGTTCTCGGGACACGCCCACAACTACGTCTTGGCTATGCGCTTCCTGCCGACACTCTTAGGTGACGGCTGCGTGTCGGACGACGTTTTCGTCTTCGACACCATGAGCCAGATTCCACCGACGACGAGTAGCGCGATGACCCATCTCGGAAGATCCATGAGCCACGCCACCACGGGCCTAGTTGTTGGTCATTTCCATGACGATGACGAATGCCGTGATCGGTGCCTGGACGACGCCCGCAAAGTAGCTGACCATGCCGAGCAGCACAGCCACGCCCACGGGCGTCGTCGGCGCGCACCAGGCAAGGGCCGCGCCGAGGCCGGCGCCGACCGAAAGCGAGGGCGAGAATATGCCCCCGGGGATGCCGCTGATCGCGGCAAGCGCCGTCGCTGCCAGGTTGGCAAGGGCGTACCACCATGGCAGCGACACGGTCTCTTCCAGCGCCGCCCTCGCTTCCGCATAACCGGTGCCAGCCTGAAGCGGCACCGATGACGGCGCCACGCCGCCGCAGACGGCGGCGAAGATCAGCGGATATCGACAGACAACCCCGCCGGCGATCGAGGGAAGCCGCCGCGCGGCCGTGACGACGATTACCGTGAAGAGGGCGCCAAGCAGGCCGCCCACGACGCCGCAAACCGGCACCGCGACCCAGGACGACAGGTTCGTCAGCGAGGCCTGCGTGCTGCCGAAGTAGCTGTAGTTGCCGAGGATGGCCAGCAAGGCCAGGCCCGCGAGGATGACGGCGGTCAGGACCAGTCCGCTGGTCCGGTGTTCGAACTCCTTTGCAAGCTCCTCGATCGCGAAGACGATGCCGGCGAGCGGCGCTGGCGGTTCATCGGGCGCAGCATGCTCATCTGCGTTTTTGGCGTCCGCTTCCTGGCAGGAACGCTCTTGCGAAGCCATGTCTCTCCACGGAAGCACGACCTCCCCGCCACAACTTGCGGTGGGATCGTTGCTCCTGTCGCCATATTCGCGTATCGAGGCCTCGGGACCAAGGAGGCGTAACGGGCATGAAGAAGAGCGAGTCGCAGAAATGCCAGTCTCCTTCGCAACTGATAGACGCGAGAATCAAGGAACTCGGCGACTGGCGGGGCGAGATGCTCGGCCGGCTCCGCCGCTTGGTCAAGGAAGCCGATCCCGACGTCGTCGAGGAATGGAAGTGGCGAGGGGTCCCGGTTTGGGAGCACGACGGAATCATCTGCACCGGCGAGACGTACAAGACCGTCGTGAAGATGACCTTCGCCAAAGGGGCGGCGCTGCAGGATCCGTCGCGGCTCTTCAACGCCAGCCTCGATGGGAACACGCGGCGTGCCATCGACTTCCCCGAGGGTGCGACGATCGACGAGGCGGCGTTGAAGACGCTGGTTCGCGCCGCCGTGACCCTGAACAAGTCGAAAGCCAAGAAGCCCGGCAATGCGCGTGCGAAAGGCTAAGTCTCCGCCGAAGGCAGGAGCAAAGGCGACTCCGGGCGCCCGCAAGGCCAAGCCGAACAAGGTGCGCGGAGGCGGGAAGGCCGCCGTCCTCCTCTCGGGCGGCAATCCGCAAATCGCGAAGGCGGACGGCGACGGCCCGGTGCAGGCCTACATCGCGGCGATGCCGGGCTGGAAGCGCGACCTCGGGAAGCGCCTCGACGCGCTCATCGCGCGCACCGTGCCCAACCTCCGCAAGGCCGTGAAGTGGAACTCGCCGCTCTATGGCATCGAGGGCCAAGGCTGGTTCCTGTCGTTCCACGTCTTCACGCACTACGTCAAGGTGGCCTTCTTCCGCGGCGCGTCGCTGCGACCGGTTCCGCCGGGCGCCAGCAAGAGCAAGGACACGCGCTACATCGACATCCGGAAAGGCGATGCGCTCGACGAGGCGCAGATGGCGAACTGGGTGAAGCAGGCCGCGGCGCTGCCCGGCTTTCTCGGGCCGCGGCCCTGACCAGGCCAGGTGGGGCAGATGCGCAAGCCAAACAGTTTCTCCGTCACCAGAATCCCGTGCTCATGCGGCGCTCTGAGGGCCAGCGCCGAGGACCCGAAGTTTCCAATCCGATTTGATCCCGAACTGAACGAGTACTCCTTCGAGCATTCGCTGGGCCGCAACAAAACAATTTCGATGATCATCTATCACTGTCCGTTGTGTGGTGGCGTGGCCTCCGAATCCAGACGTCGCACGCTCCACGCTCGCATGTCGAAGAAGGAGGCCATGCGCCTCATGGCGATGACCGAGGGCTTGAAGAGCCTCGAGGACATCGAGAATGCGCTCGGCAAGGCAGACGACATGAGGAGATATCGCCCGCTATCGGGGTTCCGTGACATCCGGCGACCGTCAGGAAGCCGTGAAACAAAATCTGTTCGCGTGCTTGCCTTTAACCGCTTGTCTCGCACCGCGTATGTGCAATTCGAGGTTTTTTCGAACGGCGAGGTCCGAAGCACGATTAGGCCGAAACCTTTTGACGCATCGCCTGCGACTGCCGGGCCCGCCACGAAGCAAGCGCGCCGAAACTAAGCCGTGGCATTCACGATGGTGTTTCCGGTGTCAATGCAGGGGCCTAGAATCTGCCTACGCAACGCAGGAGAGGGAACGTGCCAGACTCGGCGAAACTGATCGCAGCTTGGGCTCCGCTTGCGATATTTCTGCTGGCCGTTCCGGAATACCTGACGATCCTGCGGCTGATATCCAAGCTCGTTCCTCATTTCGACATGAATCAATCCCGCCGCGCTGCTCTCGTTGTTTCGTATCTGTTGTTGGGAATCTCTTACATCGGCATCGGCCTTTGGACATCTGCTACATTCAAATAGCAAAAACGGGATCAGGACGGGATTTGGCTGTACGGGCATGGGATGGCGTTTTTCACCGCTGCTCTCCCGATGTCGAGGGTCGAGGACACCGGATCGGACGCTCATGGGAACACGGCTCGGACACAAACAAGGGCGCGGTCATACAAGCCAGGACCCCCGGCTGCTGCGCCGCCTGCTGCGCGCCAAGGACCGGATGGACGCCGCCTCGCACGAGGCGTGGCCGGTCCCGCGGCTGGCGCGCGTGAGCGGCGTCTCCGCGGCGCATTTCGCGCGATCGTTCAAGGCGGCCTTCGGCGTGCCGCCGCACCGCTACCTGCTCACGCGTCGGCTCGAGCGGGCCGCGGCGCTGCTTCGCGACACGGACCTGTCCATCACCGAGATCGCATTCCAGACCGGCTGGAATAGCCTGGGAACATTCGGGCGCACGTTCCGCGACGTCACCGGCGAGAGTCCGGGCGAGTTCCGGGCGCGCGAGAGGGCCGCTCCGCATCAGCTCGAGCGGGTGCCGGCCTGTTTCCTCGGCGCCGCCCACCGGCCCGACCTCACAATCGCAGTTTCGGAGAAGCGGCGGCACGGCGCGGGCGCTAATTTGAACGGGTCCGAAGAAACGGAGGTCCCATGAGCCA
>JBKOWC010000292.1:0-5114 GCA_046724215.1 Pseudomonadota bacterium
CGGCTGGCGGCGGCGGACGTCCATGTCGACGCCAGGCGTGCGGTCGGCGATCTCAGCATCGGCCAGCGCCAGCTCGTGGCGATTGCCAAGGCGCTGTCCTACGCCTCGCGCATCCTCGTCATGGACGAGCCGACGGCGGCGCTCACCGCGGCCGAGGCCGAGCGGCTGTTCCAGGTCGTGCGCGCGCTCTGCGCCCGCGGCGTCGGCATCGTCTACATCTCGCATCGCCTCGAGGAGGTGTCGCGCGTCGCCGACCGCGTCACGGTCATGCGCGACGGCCTCATCGTGGGCGAGACCGGCCCGACTGCCTCGCAGGCCGAACTGGTGCGCATGCTCGTTGGGCGGCCGGTCGATCAGCTCTTCCCGCCGCGGGCCGCGGCCTTGGGCGAGGTGCTGCTGCGGCTCGACCGGGCCGCGTTCCTTCCGACGCGCGTGCCGGCCGGATGGCAGGCGCCCCGCGACGTCTCCCTCGCGGTGCATGCACGGGAGATCGTCGGGCTCGCCGGGATCATGGGCGCCGGGCGGACGGAGCTGCTCTCGACCCTCTACGGCGCCGGTCCCCGCGGCCGCTGGTCCGGCACCGTCGAGGTCGGCGGGCGTCCGGCGCAGCTCGCGTCGATCGGTGCCGCGCGGCGGGCCGGCATCGCCTTCGTCACCGACGACCGGCGCGGCAGCGGCCTCATGTTGCAGCAGACGACGGGACGCAATGTCGTGATGTCGGTGTTGCGCCGTATCTCGCCCTTCGGTCTGATGTCGCGCGCTGCCGAGGCCGAGTCCGTCGATCGCTCGATCCGGCAGTTCGGCATCCGCCCGCCGCGCGCCGACGTCGTCGTCGGCAATCTCTCCGGTGGTAACCAGCAGAAGGTGGTGTTCGCCAAGGAGCTGCTGGGCGGGCCGCGGCTGTTGCTGCTCGACGAGCCCACGCGCGGCGTCGACGTCGGCGCCAAGGTCGAGATCTATCAGCGCCTGCGCGGCCTCGCCAATGGCGGTCTCGGCGTGCTCGTGGCGTCGAGCGAGCTGCCGGAACTGGTGGGCCTGTGCGACCGGGTCATCGTCATGCGCGGCGGCTGCAGCGTCGGCGAGTTCGCCGGCGACATCGACGAGACGGCACTGTGGGCGGCCGCGACCGGCGTGGCGGGAGCGGCAGCGTGACGGAAGAGCCGATGGACATTGCACGATCCACCGCGGTGGCGCCATCGGCGGCAAAATTCTGGCGCGATCCGCTGGTCCTCGTCGTCCGCTTCCAGAGTGTGATCGGCCTCGTCCTCGTGCTGGCCGGCGGCATCGCGTTTTCGCCCAGCCGCCACGGGCAGCTGCTGTTCCTGGCGCCGGACAACGTCGCCAACATCGTGCGCGCCATCTCCGAGACCGGGATCATCGCCCTCGGCATGACCTTCGTCATCATCACCGGCGGCATCGATCTGTCGGTCGGCGCCGCACTCGGGCTGGCGAGCGTGCTCACGGCGACGCTGATGGTGAACTTCGCTTGGGGCATCCTGCCGACGCTGCTTGCCGTCGTGGCGGCCGGCACCGCCTATGGCGCGCTGCAGGGCGCCATCTCCACCCGCTTCCGCCTCGAGGCCTTCATCGTCACGCTGGCGGGACTGCAGGTTGCCCGCGGCCTCGCCCTCGTCGTTTCCCACAACGAGTACATCAACATCTCCTACGGCGATGCGCCCGGCCTCGCGCCGCCGGCCTTCAGCGTGCTCGGCGAGCGCCTGTTCGACAACACCGTGCCGGTGGCGACGCTGGTGTTCCTGTGTTTGGCGGTCGTCGCGACCCTCGTGCTCAACACCACGCGCTTCGGCCGCTATGTCTTCGCCGTCGGCGGCAACGAGCGCGCGGCGCGCCTGTCGGGCATCCCGGTCTCCGCCGTCAAGATGGGCGTCTACGCGATCACCGGCTTCGCGGCCGCGGTCGCCGGCATCGTGCATGCCGGGCAGTTCAGCTTCGGCAGCCCCAACGACGGCGCCGGCTACGAGCTGACGGCGATCGCCGCGGTGGTGATCGGCGGCACCAGCCTCTTCGGCGGCGCCGGCACCATGATCGGCACCATCGCCGGCAGCATCATGCTGGGCGCGCTCGCCAACATCCTGCAGCTCAACAACATCAATGCCGCACTTCAGCTGCTCGCCACCGGCGCCATCATCGTCGCGGCGGCAGTCCTGCAGGCCCTCGTCCGTCGCCGGGAGGGCACGATGCGTTGATCGGCGACAGATTCCCGGGCCGGGTTGCCTCCGGCGCCGGGAACCCGAGACATGAAGCCAACCCACTGATCCCTCAGGGAGGAGACTCGTTATGCCTCACGGAATCATTAGGACGCGGCGACTCCTGCTACAAGCGACCTGCCTCACTCTGCCGCTGCTGCTGGCGGCCAACGCGGCGGTGGCCGGGCCGATCGCCAAGACCTGCGGACCCAACGACCACTACGTGATCGGGTTCTCGCAGGCCAATTACGCCGAGCCCTATCGCCAGCACGTCAACAACGACCTGATCGCCCGCGCCAAGGAGATCTCGCAGTTCGAACTCCTCGTCGCCGACGGCGCCGGCAACGACAACACGCAGACCTCGCAGGTCGACAACTTCATCACCCAGAAGGTCGATCTCCTGATGATCTCGCCGTTCGAAGCGGCGCCGCTGACGCCGGCGGTGACGCGCGCCATGAAGGCCGGCATTCCCGTCATCGAGCTCGACCGCAAGACCGTTGGCGAGCCGGGCAAGGACTACACGGCCTTCGTCGGCGGCGACAACTACAAGATCGCCTTCGAGGCCGGCACCTATACCGCGAAGACGCTCATCCCCGATGGCGGTGAGGTGGCGGTGCTCGAGGGCCTGCCGAGTTCGACCCCGGCGGTCGAGCGCCTCAACGGCTTCAAGGATGGCGTGAAGCAGAACGCAAAGATCAATGTCGTGGCAGAGCAGGCCGCCGACTGGCTGCCCGACAAGGCGGAGACCGCGTTCGCCGCCATGCTGCAAGCGCATCCGGACATCAAGATCGTCTATGCCAGCAACGACCTGATGGCCGCCGGCTCCTACCTCGCCGCCAAGGGCGCCGGCAAGGAGAACCAGGTGAAGATCATCGGCACCGACGGCCTCCCCGGCCCGGCCGGCGGCATCGCCGCCGTCGCCTCCGGCCAATGGGCTGCGACCTTCACCTACCCGACCGGCGCCGAGGAATCTCTCGACCTCGCCAAGAAGATCCTGCTCGACTGCGCCGAATCCGTCCCGCCCTCGGTCACCGTGCCGACCCTGGCCATCACCCAGGACAACGCGAAAGAGCTGAACGACAAGCTCAAGTTCTGACCGGCGAATCGACCGCTGCGACTCTCGTAGGGGCGGGTCTCAGACCCGCCCCTCCTCCATCGACCGTTTTCTGACCATCCACCGGCGTTCTCGCCGGTTTGTGATGGCGGTCACTCCGTCGGCGCGGGATTCACGGCTTTTTTCCCGTTCGCGCCACCCTGACGTCACGCCACGCGCCTTAGGGTCCGCCGATCCTCGTCGGTCCATGGAGGCGTGTCATGACTCCCAGCGAATGCATCAGACCGCTCTACAGCTTCCTGTTTCTGGCTGGCGCCGCAGCTCCGGCGACGCCGGCGCACAGGTTCTGGCGCGCCGCGGCCGACATCGTTGCAGGCACAACACAGGTGCCGCGTCGCCGTGTGTCGCGGCCAGTGCCCTTTCCCGCTGACAATTGGATCCGCGACGATATCGGCCTTCCGCCACTCGCCCAAAACCCGCCGATGCCGGAACGACGCTTGACGCCGGCGGCGCCCGCCTGTTTCCCGACGGACGACGTGCTGCGCGACGACATCGGCCTGCCGCCTCTCGACAATGGCATCGGTATTGATTCCTAGCGTTCGAGGGAGGGCTGAGCATGGATTGGCTTGTCTTGGGTCCGTTCCTGATGGCGACGCTTCTCGTTGTCGTGGCGCCGGGTCCGGTCATGGCGATCGTTGCGCACAATACGTTGCGGCACGGAACGGCAGCCGGCCTCTTGACGGTGATCGGCGTCGAGCTCGGCGAGCTTTGCTTGCTGACCGCGGCACTGGCCGGCGTCACGGTCTCCGCTGCATGCTTTCCCGTGCTGTTTCGATGGCTTGGCCTCGCTGGCGTCGTCTATCTCGCCTGGTCGGCGATGAGCGTGCTCTGGTCGCAAACGTCCGCAGGCACGCGCAACACGATCGCAAGCCGCGCGCGCATGCCGGTCGTCGAGGGATTGACGGTCGCCCTCGCCAATCCTGCAACGCTCGTCTTCTATACGGCGTTTTTCCGGCAGTTCCTCCGGCCAGACCGTTCGGTCGCCCAACAGACGCTCGCGCTGGGCGCGATCTATCTCCTCGCCGCCCTCGCCTGCGATCTGGCGCTGGTACTGACCCTTGCCCGCATCCGAGGACCGGCCGCCTGCAGCCGCCTCGGCGGCGTGATTCGGTGGGGAAGCGCCGGCATGTATGCGACGATCGCGATCATCGGAATCGCGGGATTCGTAAGGGCCTGAAGTTAACCTCCCGAACGGCGCCGCTAGCGGAATTCAATTGAAGGTTCTTGAATTGTTCCGTATCATGGCCCTATCGTCAACCCCGCTCTTGGACATCGTGAATACGATCAAATGCGCGTGGTTCTCTTATGAGGACGCTCGCCCGCGCGACGTTCCGCGTCTCACGCAAAATGCGATACCCTCGAATTTCGTGTTTTGCGATTTCGACTCTCTCGAATGATGAACGTCCGGCTCAGCGGTCGGGGCAGTCCAGTGCCGTCTCCGGGAGCTGATCTCCGCTGGGCATGGGGTCCTTCGACTATTTTCGAGGGCCGGGGTCGCGGCATCCAGCGAGAACCCCGAATCGGAGCGAGCCACGATGTTCCGCGACGATCTCCGCTTGGCATGGGGTCCTTCGCTCTGATTCAAGACCGCATGCAGGCGCGGGGACGCAGGCTGGCCCTCGCGCCAGCCGATGACGGGACCGGGGGCTCGGCCCTCATCGCTGGGATCGGGGCGATGATCTCCTCCGCGGCTCCGCGTTCTCCGCGTGCGTTAATCTTCGCGTTCGCCCGGACGGAACCCATGCTCCGCTTGGCATGGGTCCTTCGCTCACCTTTGATTGGCGCTGCGATGT
>JBKOWC010000064.1:0-7772 GCA_046724215.1 Pseudomonadota bacterium
CCCCCTGTGCGTGGGCTCGACCCTGTCGCTGCGGCCGACCCAGGACCTGCTCCGCGGCGCCGATCTCATCATCGCCGTGGGCACCGAACTGGCCGAAACCGATTCCTGGATCGACCGCTTGCCGATCACCGGCAAGCTGATCCGCATCGACGTCGATCCCGGCTGCCTGACGCGCGACTACCCGCCGGATGTCGCCGTTCTCGGCGACGGCGCCAGCGCGCTCGCCGCGCTGCTCGAGGCGGTGACCGGCGAGCCGCGCAGCATGGTCACGGCGGACGAGCTGGCGGCGCTGCGGCGACGCAACCGGGAGTCGCTGGCGCCGCTGCAACGCAAGCACGCGCGCGTACTCGACGCGCTGCGCGCGGCGCTGCCCGCGGACGGGATCGTCGCCACCGACATGACCCAGATCGCCTACACCGGTTGCCATTATTTCCCCTCCGAGCGGCCGCGCTGCTGGTTCCATCCGCTGGGCTACGGGACGCTGGGTTATGCGCTGCCCGCCGCCATCGGCGCCCAGCTGGCGGCGCCGGGGCGGGCGACCGTGGCGCTCGTCGGCGACGGCGGCTTCCTCTTCACGGTGCAGGAGCTGGCGACGGCGGTCGAGCTCAAGCTGCCGCTTGCCATCGTGCTCTGGAACAACGACGCGCTCGGGCAGATCGCCGAGGGCATGGTCGAGCGCGGCATTCCCGAGATCGGCGTACGGCCGCGCAATCCCGATTTCATCCAGCTCGGAAAGGCCTTCGGCTGCCGGACGGTCCGCGCGACCAGCCTCGCCCGCTTCAAGTCGGCACTGCGTGCGGCCTTCGCCGCCGAGGGCCCGACCCTGATCGAGGTGCGCGAGGACGCCGCGTTCCTCGCCTGAGCGCGCGGCCCACGCGTTTACCGTCTGCGGCAGCGGCCGGTAAACCATATCCGTCAACCATCATGCCGGCTTGCGTTTGACGGCGTCCTGAGCGACCATGTCTCCCGCGTGGGTGTGCGTTCCCAGAAAAGGAAAGCGGCCGTCAGTGCCGTGCGACGAACCTGCGGGAACGCCGACAGGATTGGACCGCGATCGCGATGACAGGCGAAGTGTCGAAACGTCGCAGCGATGAGCTGGCGGAGCTGCGTGACCGGTACAATCAGCTCTGTACCGCGTTGACGCTGAGCGCCGGCGCGAACAGCGCCGCCGCCGAGCGCGTGCTGCAGGAACTGCAGGCGCTGGCGCAGATGATCGCCGCGCGCCAGGGCGAACCCGATGCCGGCGGTTCTTCCCCCAAGGCCGCGGCGTCGGCGGAACGGCAGCCGGCGATCGAGACGCAGCGGCGTGCCGGCAACGTGGTCGCGTTCCGCTTCAAGCTCAAAGGCGGCGGCGCCGAGAACCCGCGGCTGCCCGCCGCCCTTAATGTCCTGACGGGCCTGCGGAGCCCGGCCGACGCCCCGGAAACGGTCGACTGGAGCGGGTCTCTCGGGCGGATCGCGGGCTCGTCGCACGCCAAGCCGGCGCCGCCCGCCGCGGCCGTGGACCCGGCGCTGCACGCCGCCGTCGCCGGGCAGGGCGCGGAGATCGAGCGGTTGGCGCGCAGCAACGACAACCAGCGGCAGCTGCTCGAGCGGCTGGAGCAGCGGCTGCGGATGTCCGGCGCCGCACCGGACGTGGCCGGCGATATGGCCGCCTTGCGTTCGGCGGCGGCGCATCACGGGCAGCAGATCGTCTCGCTGGCCACCGCCGTGCATCGGCTCGCCAAGCTGCTCGCCGCCAACACCGTGCTCGGCCGCTGATCCGGCGCGCCGGGCAGGCGACCTACCGGATCGACTTCCGCCGGAAGATGAGGACGCGGGTGGTGTCCGAGATCCCCGGATCGGCCGCCGGCCGCGGCGCGTCGAGGCGGATGCCGCCGCCGCCCACCGGCGCCAGGACGATCTCGCCGGCGCCGACGACGGCGGGCGCGCTGCCGTCGCGCGGCGTCACGTCGACCTGTCCTTCCTGCACCCAGACGGTGGTCGATCCGTCCTCCTTGACCCATACCGAGAAGACCGTGCCGCGCGCCGCGATCGTCGCCGCCGGCGTGACCACCTTGACGTTTTTCTTGGCGGTCTTGCCGGTCAGGAAGCGGCACACGCCTTTGCCGAGGTTGGCCAGCAGCGTCGTCGCATCGGCGTCCGGCGCATAGACGAACTGGTCGAGGACGACGCTCGTGGCGGAGCCGAGTCGGAGTACCGTATCGTCCATCAGATGCACGTGCAGCGCGCCGTCGGTGACGGTCTCCAGCCGCTCCCGAACGTAGACATCGTCCTTGAGGAAGAGATCGCGGCGCGCCTGATCGGGCGGCGTTCCATAGGCCCACATGCGAACGGCGATGACGTCGCCGGCGACACCAGGGGAATCCGCAAACGCGGGCGAGAGCTGCGCGGCGCAGAGCATGGTCAGGCCGAGCAGCAAGCCCCAGCGGCGTGGCGGCGGCGGCAACAGCCGCTCGCGATCCCGATGCGCAACGAACGCCATGCAGATCCCCTGCCGCAGTCGCCGATCAGTCGCCGTTTCCGCGGCTGCGGCCGGCGCCGTCGTCGCGCAGGCCGCGCTGCCGATCCGGTGGTGGACCGAGACGCATGGGTCTTTATTCCTTGCCTGTCATCGCGACGTCATATTTCGCAATCATACCGGATAGGCAGCCGGAAGCTCCATCCTCTTGACACCGCCCCGCCCGTCGCCCCGGCGCAGCCGCGCTGGCAAAAGAAAACCCCGCCCGAAGGCGGGGTTGAAAGTTTGCGTGTGGGTGGAAAAGTCCTCATTGCGTCAGCGATGCAAGCACCCATCGGCTCCGAGGACAGACAGGACAGCAGCCATCCGTCAGAAGACGGATATCGACCGTGTCACCGGTGACCATGCTGGATTCGGCCGTTTAGGGGTTGTGTTCTTTTTGTGGTCGGCGTCAGGCCGGCGGATTGGCGCCGATGAGGCGGTCGCCGGCCACGGTCGCATCCGGGGCGATGTCGGGTAGCGCCGCCAGTTCGCGATAGATCGGCGTGAAATCGGGACGCGTCGCCTCGAACAGCTGCTCGAAGTTGTCGATGACGAAGTAGGTGTCCTGGAAGCGGTCGATCTGATAATCGGTCCGCATGATCCGCTTCAGGTCGAAGGCGATCCGGTTGGGCCGCGGATCCTCGAGGCAATAGATCGACTCGGTCTTCGACGACACGATGCCGGAGCCGTAGATGCGCAGCCCGTCGGCGCCGCGGATCAGGCCGAACTCCACGGTATACCAGTAGAGCCGCGCCAGTTGCGGCAGGCTGCCGAGCCGGAGAGCCTTGAGACCGCCCTGACCATAGGCCTGCATGTAGTCGGCGAAGACGGGATGCACGAGCATCGGCACATGGCCGTAGATGTCGTGGAAGACGTCCGGCTCGGCGATGTAGTCCATCTGCTCGGGGGAACGGATGAAGCAGGTGGCGACGAACCGCCGGTTCGCGAGGTGCTCGAAGAACACGTCGTCCGGCACTAGGCCGGGCACGGCGACGACGCGCCAGCCCGTGGTGCGGTCGAACACGTCGTTGAGGCGGCGGAAGTCCGGGATGCCGTCGGCGGCGACGCCGAGCTTGGAAAGTCCGGCCAGGAACTCCGGGGTCGCGCGCTTCTGCAGCAGAGCGGCCTGGCGCGCGAACAGCGCCCGCCAGCGGCCATGCTCCTCGGTCGTGTAGTTTTCCCACTCCTGCTCGATCGTTCCGTCGGCGCGCGGCTCCTGCGCCGGCCTCACGTCAGGCGATGTCGCGGTGTGTGCCATTGAAATGGATTTGGGTCTGCGGTTGCCCGGGTCAAGGCATTATCGCGCACGACCGGTTTACGGTCGATGTCATTTCGGGGCCATCACCGGTTGGCGGAAAAAGAAAGGGCCGCGCAAGCGCGGCCCTGAAGTCGATGATTGGAGGAAGTCAGTGCGATGATCATGCCTTGAAGCTTTTAAGAAGGTCTTAAAGGCGGACCGAAAGCTTCGGCGATCCTCGACCCCCAATCCTTAACTGGAGATTAACCCGTTGCTCCTATGATGGCACGGGATCGGATGGGAGGCTGCCATATCCAGATTGTTCGCCGGCCTGACGACTCTCGTCGGCCTCTGCTTCGTGGTTCTTCTGGGTTGGTATCTCGGCGATCCGACGTCCGCGCCGCAAGCGGCCGTGGCCGTCGATTCCGGCGGACCAAAGACCCTGACGATCAATACCGACCGCCTCGGCGCCCATCACGTGATCCGCGCCGCCCTGCTCGGTCCGAGCGGCCACCTGCAGATGGCCTCGTTCATCGTGGACACGGGCGCCACGGACCTGGTGCTGCCGGAGTCGATGATCCAGCGCCTCGGCTTCAGTGAAGCCGATCTGGAACCGGTCCGGCTGCAGACTGCCCATGGCGTCGTGGAGGCACGCAAAGGCGTCCTCAAAGCCGTGCAGCTCGGCGGCCCCGACAACAACGACACGATCTTGCGGGTCGCGGCGGTATTCCTCAGCGAGGACGACACCGGCGGCTACGCCCTCATGGGCATGAACGTGCTCGGGCGCTACAGCATCACCATCGAAGACGACGCCAACCAGATCATTCTCGTGCGCAAGCACTGAGATCGCGCTCGCCGCAACCGCTCGCGAGGGGAAACTCCTACGAAACGCTGCGCAGCGTGGTGACGGTGTCGCCGGCGGCCGGCTTCGCCAGCGTGCGTTCGGACGGGAAGACGACAGTCGCCGTCGTGCCGACGCCGACCTCGCTCTTGAGCGAGAAAGTGGCGCCGTGCAGTTCGACGAAGGAGCGCACCAACGGCAGGCCGAGGCCCGTGCCTTCGTAACGGCGGCGCAGCGAGCCGTCGGCCTGGCCGAACGGCTCCATGACGCGAGCGAGATCGGCTTCCGCGATGCCGATGCCGGTGTCGGACACCGACATGGCCAGGCGGCCGCCATCGCGATAGGCGCGCACCGTCACGTTGCCGCCGCGCGGCGTGAATTTCACGGCGTTCGTCAACAGATTGATCAGGATCTGCTTGATCAGGCGCTCGTCGCCCCACAGCGCCGGCAGGCGCGGCTCGATGTCGAGCCCGACGCGGATGCCGGAATCCGCCGCCCGCTCGCCGACCAGGCGCGCCGTCGCCTGCGCGGCCCCGCCGAGGTCGACGGCCACTTCGAACAGCTTCAGCTTGCCGGCTTCGATGCGGCTGAGGTCGAGGATGTCGTTGATGATGTTCAGCAGGTGCTGGGCGCTGTCGTGAATATCGCGCACATAGCCGGCATAGGCCGGCACGGCGATGGCGCCGAGAACCTCGTTGTTCATCAGCTCGGAAAAACCGATGATGGCGTTGAGCGGCGTGCGCAGCTCGTGGCTGGTATTGGCGAGGAATTCGCTCTTGCTGCGGTTGGCGACCTCGGCGGCGTCGCGGGCGCGCCGCAGCTCGTTCTCGCGCCGCTTCTCTTCGGTGATCTCGGTGAGCGTACCGACGATGCCGCCGTCGCCCGTGCGGCGCTCGCTGATCCGGAGCCAGCGCCCGTCGGAGAGCTCCATCTCGAACGACCCGGACGGGTCGACGTGTCGCTGGCAACGCTCCCGCACCCACTCCTGCATGCGGCCGTTGGCCTCCGGCACCAGGCCCTGGGCGGCGCAGGCGCGGGCGACGTCCTCGAAGCGGGCGCCGACCGTCACCAGATGCGCGGCCGGCCCGTGGAGGTCGCGGAACTTCTGGTTGAAGAGCGTGATGCGGTCCTGCGCATCGTACAGCACGAAGGCCTCGGAGATGCTCTCGAGCGCGTCGACGAGCCGTTGCTGCGCTTCGGCTGCCATCGATTCCGCGGCCGCCCGCGCGCTGATGTCGCGCACGAGGGCGATGTAGACGGCGGCCCCGCCCTCCTGCATCTCGGTGACGGCGAGATCCATCGGAAACGCCGTCCCGTCGTGCCGGCGCCCCATGATTCCGCGCGAGGACCCGCCGCGCGCGACGGCGCCGAGCAGCGACGTCGCGGCGCTCGCGCCTTCGCCGAAGCCGGCGGTGCCGGTCAGCAGCGAGGCGAAACTCTGGCCGATGATCTCGTCGGGCGCATGACCGAAGATGCGCTGGGCTGCCGGATTGAAGGAGCGGATAGTGCCGAGTCCGTCGATCGTCAGCAGGCCGTCGAACGTGTTGTTGACGACCCGCCGCATGAAGGTGTCCTGGTGGCGCAGCGCCAGGCCTTGCGCCAAAAGCCGCACGCTCTGGTCTTCGATCCGCCCGGTCAGGCCGACGCCGTACGCCAGCAGCGTCGAAAGGATCCAGGGCGACGTATCCAGGAGAACGGGAAAACGCCACTGGACGGCAATGGCGAGAGCCTCCGCGGCGATAATGATGGCCACCGCGCAGACTAGGCCCATGCGCCAGGACCAGACGCGGAATCGCGATCCGGCCAGGAATATGATTAGGAAGGCGCCCAACAGGATTGGCAGACCACGCTGCCGATGCAAGTCGCGGCCCTGCATCAAGGATTCGGTCGCCAAGGCATGCACGAAGGTGCCAGGCAGCGAACTCCACACCGGTACCGAGAGGGTGTCGCCGAGTTCTGCCGCGCTGCCGCCCACCAGTACATGCCGGCCGCGAACGGTCGCCGCATCGAAGTCGCCGTGGAGAACGTCGACGAACGAGAGCTGCGGGATCGAGCGGACATCGATGCCGTAGTCGATATAGAACGAATCGAAGGGCTGCCGCTCGGCGCCGGCGATCAGCGCCGACAGCCGGGGCACGAAGCCGCTCGGCCACAGGTCGGCGATGTCCATTTGGCGCACGACGCCGTCATATTCGGGCATGACGTTTAGCGAGGCCAGGCGCGTATGGGCGCGGAACTGCGGCAGCGGCTGGGTATAGCGGAAGCCCTGGTCGCCGACCTGCCGGTTGAGCTGCTTGTAGACCGGCAGCACGACCTTGTCGCCATAGCGGTCGAGGGCTGCGGCGAGGCGCGCGTCCTCGTTCTCGGCCGACACCGAGCTGAAATCGATATCGAGCGATACGTCGGCGGCGCCGGCGGCGAACAGCCGGTCGAGGAGATCGGCATAGAGCGAACGCGGCCACGGCCAGACGCGATACTCGTCGAGGCTGACGGTATCGATCTTGACCACGACGAGGCCGCCGGCCGTTTCGCGCTGCACGAGCTGGTAGCGCCAGTCAATGAGTTTGTTCTCGACGAAGTCGAGCGCGCCGATCCAGTAGAAGACCGCGACCGCCAGGAAGGCGATTACGCTCTTGAGATACGGTTTCATCAGATAGGGCTTCATCGGCCCCGCCCCGTCGCGGGTCCGCGCCGGCCGGCACGCCGGACGTCGCCGTCCACGCCGCCTCGGCGTGTGCGTTCGCTTCGTGCCCCTGTGGTGAGGATGCGGGTCATCATCCGGGCCGGTGTGCGCTCGTGCAGTGTTGAAATCCGCGGTTGTGGCGATCGTTGCGGCGGCGAGTATGCCATAGGAACACCGGTACGGCTCTCGCTATTGCACGCGTCCGCGACCGGTCAGTGGTGGTGGTGACCATGGTCGCCGTCATGGCAATGGTGCCCTCCGTCGCCATCGCCATCGCCGCTCCCATCGTCGCCGTCGCTGCCGGAGCCGCTGCTGCCGTCGCCGGAACCGCCGCCGCTGCCGCCCGACCCGCCGCTGCTGCCCCCGGAACCACCGCTGCTGCCCCCGGAACCACCGCTGCCCCCGGAACCACCGCTGCCGCCGGAACCGCCGCTGCCGCCCGAACCGCCACTACCGCCGCTGCCGCCGGAGCCGCCGCTACCGCCGCTGCCGCCGGAGCCACCGCTAC